>NZ_JBSGXU010000006.1:0-95630 GCF_053610205.1 Streptomyces sp. NPDC054932
GAGCCCCACACGATGTGTGGGGCTCTTGCTTGTGTCCGAGGGGGGACTTGAACCCCCACGCCCGATAAAGGGCACTAGCACCTCAAGCTAGCGCGTCTGCCATTCCGCCACCCGGACCAGGTGGTCGGCCCCGGTTTCCCGCGGCGACATGGACAACAATAGCAAAGGATCGGCGGGGTTCCGACCACATATCCGGGCGGGAACCGTCCGCCACGCCGTGCTGACCTGCACGCATGCGCCGACGGCCTTAGCAAGACGGGTCGTCTCGCCGTCGGCGGGCGCGAGCGGGCCGCACGCCACCGCCGCCGCGGTCACGGGCAGTGGATGACCTGGCCCGCGTAGGAGAGGTTGCCGCCGAAGCCGAAGAGGAGGACCGGCGCGCCGGAGGGGATCTCGCCGCGCTGGACCAGCTTCGACAGGGCCATCGGGATGCTGGCGGCCGAGGTGTTGCCCGACTCGATGACATCGCGGGCGACGACGGCGTTGACGGCGCCGATCTTCGCGGCGAGCGGCTCGATGATCCGCAGGTTCGCCTGGTGGAGGACGACCGCGGCCAGTTCCTCCGGGGCGACCCCGGCCTTCTCGCACACCTTGCGGGCGAGCGGCGGGAGCTGGCTGGTGGTCCAGCGGTAGACGGACTGGCCCTCCTGGGCGAAGACCGGCGGCGAGCCCTCGATCCGGACCGCGTTGCCCATCGCCGGGACCGAACCCCACAGCACCGGGCCGATGCCCGGTTCCTCGCAGGCCTCGACGACGGCCGCGCCCGCGCCGTCACCGGTGAGCACGCAGGTGGTGCGGTCGCTCCAGTCGGTGATCTCGGTCATCTTGTCGGCACCGATGACCAGGGCGCGGGTGGCGGAGCCGGCCCGGATGGCGTGGTCGGCGGTGGCCAGGGCGTGGGTGAAGCCCGAGCAGACGACGTTGATGTCCATCACGGCGGGGCCGCCGCCCATGCCCAGCTTGGCGGCGACGCGCGCGGCCATGTTGGGGGAACGGTCGATCGCGGTCGACGTCGCGACCAGGACCAGGTCGATGTCGTCCGGCGTCAGGCCGGCGCCGGCCAGCGCCTTGCCCGCCGCCTGGTAGGCCAGCTCGTCCACCGGTTCGTCCGGGCCCGCCATGTGGCGCGTGCGGATGCCGACGCGGGACCGGATCCACTCGTCGGTGGTGTCGACCATGGCCGCGAGGTCCTCGTTGGTGAGCACTTTCGCGGGCTGGTAGTGCCCTAGCGCCACCACGCGTGAACCGGTCATGGGCGGGGTCCCCCCTTGTACGGAAGTCAGGATCACCCAGCTTTGCCTGCTACTGATGGGTACGTGTGCGTGTGACCCGACAGGATTCCGGCCCCGGATTCTGTAGCTTCCCGAGGATCTTCCTGCCGGGGGCGCCGAGGGAAGCGGAACCGGGACAATGAGGTCGTCGGACACCGGCGAGAACAGAAGGGGTGGGCTGATCACCATGGGACGGGTCACCGAGCGCCGTCGCGTCGTCCGGATCCGGAACGGCACGGCGGGCGTCCGGCCGGACACACTGGTGGCCGAGGAGCCGCTGGAGATACGCCTGAACGGAAAACCGCTGGCCATCACCATGCGGACGCCGGGCGACGACTTCGCCCTGGCGGTGGGATTCCTGGTGAGCGAGGGGGTGCTGGCCGCAGCCTCGGACGTGCGTGCCGTCACCTACTGCGAGGGGGCTGCCGAGGACGGATCGAACACCTACAACGTGGTGAACGTCCAGCTGGCCGCCGGGGTGCCGGTGCCGGACATCACACTGGAGCGGAACGTCTACACCACCTCCTCCTGCGGCCTGTGCGGCAAGGCCAGCCTGGACGCGGTCCGTACGGCGACCCGGTTCCCGGGGATCGACGCCGATCCGGTACGGGTACCCGCCAAGGTCCTCTGCGAGCTCCCGGACCGGCTGCGCGCGGCCCAGAAGGTCTTCGACCGTACGGGCGGACTGCACGCGGCGGGGCTGTTCACGGCGCAGGGCGAACTGCTCGACCTTCGGGAGGACGTGGGCCGGCACAACGCGGTGGACAAGATCGTGGGCCGGGCCCACCAGGACGGCCGGCTCCCGCTGACGGGCTCGGTCCTGCTGGTGTCGGGCCGGGCCTCCTTCGAACTCGTGCAGAAGGCCGTGATGGCGGGCATCCCGGTGCTGGCGGCCGTTTCGGCGCCGTCCTCGCTGGCGGTGGACCTGGCCCTGGAGTCGGGGATGACGCTGGTCGGCTTCCTGCGCGGGCCGGACATGAACATCTACGCGGGCGAGGAGCGGATCACCCTCTGAGGCCCGGGGGTCACCCGGGCTCCCGGTCCTCGTCCTCCAGGCGGGCCACGGCGTCCAGCATGCGGCTCTGTGCGTCTCTCGCCCCTTCCACCGAGGACAGTGCGGCGCGCAGGGGCTCCATGACCCACCGGGCGTCCTCGAAGCCCTGGCTCCGCAGACGTCCGAGGCGTTCCGGGGAGAGGTCGAGCAGGGCCGTCGCGCCGCCGAGCGGGCCGGCCGGGCGGATGCGGCGGCGGGGGCGGATCTCGATGACGCGCAGCGTGGGATGGTCGTGGGCGTCCCACAGCGCCCCGTCGCCGAGGTGGACGACGATCACGATGTCGCACCCGGCGGACCGGGCGAGGGCCCCTGCCGGGGTGTTGTCGGCCATCCCGCCGTCCCGGTAGAGGCGGGTGCCGACGCGGCGGGGCGGGAGCACGACGGGGAGTGCCGCGCTGGCGAGCACCGACCGGTGCCGTTCCTGCCGCGGCAGGGCGTTGACGTGGAGCCACTCGGCGCGCGCCCCCAGGCCGGAGCGCACCACGTCGAGGGTCCAGCTCCAGCCGCGCAGCGAGTCGATCTCCTCGAGCGCCGGGAACACGGAGACCCAGAGCGGGATTCCGGCACCGAGCCGGTCCGGGTCGACGTGGGCGGCGACGAGCTGTTCCAGGGCCGACGGGTCGAGGGCGGGCGCGGCCAGCCGCGGCAGGAGCCGGGCGAGCTGCTCCAGGGTCGTCTCCTGCGGAGGCGAACCGTCCGCCCCGCCCGCCGGTCCGGTGGGGCCGGCCCGCCACGCCACCTCGTCCCACACGGCGGCGAGTGCGGCGGCGCCCTCGGCGGGGGTGCCCGCGGCGGCGAGGACCGCGCCGTTGAGGGCGCCGATGCTGGCCCCGGCGATGGCGTGGACGCTGGTGCCGACCGACGCCAGGTACTCCACCACCCCGACGTGGTAGGCGCCCTTGGCTCCGCCGCCCGACAGCACCAGGCCGATCCTGGGCGGCCGGTCGGCCGCCCGGTCCGTGGCGGGAGCGCGGTCCGGGACGGTCTTCGCCGGCCCGCCGTCGGCGCCTCCGGCGGTGTCCGGCCCGGCGGTGGCCGCCCGGCGGGCGGCGGCGGCGAGGTCCGTGAGGCCGGTCATGCCCGTTCCTGCGGGATCGAGCCCGACCGGCGGCTGCCGCCCGGCCCGGGTGCGTACACGGCCGGCAGGGGCGCGGGGCCCGCGTGGGCCGCCCGTTCGCGCAGGGTACGGGCGGCGGTGGCCTGCTCGGTCACGACCCGTTCGACGAAGTGGCGGGCCGTGCCGGTGCGCGGGGTCCACCAGCCGTGCCGTCGCTGTACGAGGGCGGCGGCGGTCTCGGTCGGGCGCGGCGGGCGGGCCGCTCCCGGCAGGGCCCACAGTTCGACGGCCGTTGCGGCGACGGCGCTGAGCGGGCCGGCCGGTGCGGCGAGCGAGGGCGCCAGACCGCTGCCCAGGATCTCGGCGGCCAGCCGCAGCCGGTCCGGCGCCGCCGTACCGCAGCCCTCGTCGAGCAGGTCCGCGAGGGTGAAGCGGCCCTGGGGAGCATCGGGTCGGGAGACGTTCAGGACGGCGTTGACCAGCCGCTCTCCGTAGGCGTCGCGGCCCGAGCGGAAGTTGTGGGCGCCGGCGGGCCCGGCGGCGATCTCCGCGGAGAGCAGCACCACCTGCACGGACCACGGGAGCCCGCTGTAGGACTGGCCGGCCGTCCAGCGCCCCAACGAGAGTGCGAGGGCCTCCTCCGCCTCGAGCCTCAGCTCCGTGGCCGCCTGGTGCTCCTCGAGGGCGGCGAGGCGGCTCTCCCCCTCGGTGAACCTGATCTCGCACGCCTCGGCGATCCGGGCCACCACGTCGGCGAGCTCGGTCAACCGCGCGGACGTCTGCCCGCTGACCTCCTCGACGCGGCGTCGGGTCGCTCCCAGGCATTCGGCGACGCGCGCCAGTGCCAGGTCCGTTATCCGGGCCTGGCCGGAGAGCTCGGTGGCCCAGGTGACCAGGGAGCGCTGCCCGTCGACCAGGGCCCGGGTCGTCAGCAGCTCGCGCTGTCGTTCCCCGCCGACGATCCGGGCGAGCAGGGCGCCGGAGAAGGACTGCTCACGCCGGTACCTCGTGAGGTCCTCGGCCACCACCATGCTGTTGGCCAGTTCGAGCAGCACCCGGTCGGTCAGCAGGGGCATCTCCAGGGCGAGGCTGCGCAGGTCCTCCGGCAACGGTGTCACCTCCATTCGATCGCCAGGCCGGCGAAGTGGCTCCGGGCGGCGTCGGCCACCCGCCGGCGGCGGTCGGCCAGGACCTCGAGGTCGTCCGCGGGGGTCCGGGGAGCGGTGGTCCGCCCCGGCGGCGGGGGCGGACCCGCGAGCGGGGCGAGCCGGGCCAGCAGCCGTGCCAGCGCCCATCCTCCGGGGGCACGACCGCGGTCGTGGACGAAGGACGCCATCACCGAGGGCATGCCGGAGCGGTCCCAGGCCCGTTGGGCGAGTGCCCGGGTCTGCCGGGCGAGCATCGTGTCCACCCGGTCCTCCCAGTCGAGCGGGAAGAGACCGCGCAGGAGCTCGACGGCCGCCGCGTGCTGCGCCGTGGCGCTCTGCCCGCCGTCCGCCCGCGGCCACAGCACGGATGCCGCGGCGAGCGCCTGGCGGGCGGCGGTCCGGCCGGTACGGTCCGCCGCGCCGTCGGCGGGGACCGCGGGGCCGGTCACCTGTGCGACCTGCTCGGCGGGCACCAGATCCGTCCTGTTCAGCACCGTGAAGGCGGGGGCTCGTCCGGTGCCGGGGGCCGCTTCGGCGAGGAGCCGGTCGACGCCCGCCTCGGCCGTGGCGCCGCGGCGCGTCGCGTCACGGACGACGAGGACCTCGTGGGCGTGGCGGACCTCGTGCGCCACGAAGTGGTTGAGGACACCGGGCAGCAGTTCCTCGTCGGGCCCGGGGGTGTCGACGAGGACCAGCCGACCGCCCTCGGGGGCCGAGGCCAGCCAGGGCACGGGAACGACCGCCTCGGGGGCGCGCAGGGCGAGCACCTCGCGCAGCGCGACCTCCTCGGGGAGTACCAGGAGCGCCAGGCGCAGCAGGTCGTTCAGATGGGCGAGGGCCCGGCGGACGGTGTCCGTCCCTTCGCCGCGCGGGTCGCCGGTGCCCGGAGGGGCGGGCGGCGCGTGGGCGGCGGAGGCGAGCTGGGGATGGCGGTTCACCGCGTCGGCCACCGCCGCGCGGCGCCCGGGTGCGCGGAGCTGCGCGGCGAGGCCGTCGATGCGGGCGGCCGTTTCGGGCGCGAGGGTGAGGACGGGTCCGGGGACGGCGTGGTGGGCGACGGGGACGACCCGCGTGGGCAGCACCGTCATCGCCGGTCCGCGCGAGGGCAGCAGTTCCTGGCAGACGATCGCGTTGAGCAGGGTGGATTTGCCTGCTTTCATCGGGGCGATGAGGGGGACTCGGTAGTCGAGACGTCCGGAAGGCGCCTCGGACAGCTCGGGAAGCAGCGCCCTCAGCTCCCCCGCCGTCGGTTCGGGCAGCGCCGGCCGGCGGCGGTCGTGGGTGCCGAGGGCGCGGACGGCCGCCGCGCTGAGCCCGCTGAGCATCCGGCACAGCTCCCGGGGCAGGGGGGCCGGTGTGGGACGGGTCCTGGTCGGGGTCCCGCTAGACGGCACGGACGTTCTCCACCTCGGCCCGGAGGTCGCGGACGGTGGTCAGGAAGGAGTGCAGGTTCTCCCGGAGTTCGTTCTGCATCAGCTCTTCCAGCTCGTTGTCCTCGGCTGACTGCTGGAGGATCCCCCGGTAGCGCTGGAGGAAGGCTTCGACTCCGTCGTAGTAGTGGTCCACCTGCAGGGTGACCATCTCCCGGACGTGACCGCGCAGGGCTTCCTCGATCTCGTGGACGCACATGTGGAAGGACTGCTGGAGGCTGTCGGCGAGGGCGTCCGCGGCGACGATGTACGCGTGCTCCTCGGTCACTTCGGTGACGGTCTTGAGGTAGGTGGTCCGCCAGAGCCACGCGGTCCGCCAGGAGCGGCCGTAGACCTCCCGTTCGACCTCGACGGTCGTCTGCCGCGTCTCTGCCTCGGGGACGATGGGGGTCTCCGACACGCCGGAACCCTGCAGCTCCAGTTCGGGCACCGTGAAGGTGAGGTCGAACTCGTCCTTGACCCGTGCCGCGGCCCGCTCCACGACGGGCCGCACGAGCTCGCTCTCCTGCTGCACCAGCCGCTGCGCGGAGGCTCCGAGGGACGACTCGATCTGCTTCCGGCTGCGCTCCAGGATGCTGTCCAGGCGTGCTTTCGGCTCCAGGGTCCGGAAGAGGATGAAGTTCCCCGCGTCCTCGGCGGAGGTGAACTCGAAGGCGTCCTCGCCCCTGCGGAAGACCGTCTTGACCGCCCTGTCGATCAGTCCGGTGCTCTCGGAACGCGCGGCCGTCTTCAGGTCGTTGCGGAACCTCTTGACGACCTTGTCCCCGTCCTCCTGCGCGTGGCGCAGCTGCCTGCGCAGGTCACCGGCGAGGCGGTCGGCCAGCTTCGCGGGTGCGGTGACCTGGCTGCGGAATCCGGCGATCTCGGCCATCTCGTCGGTGATCTGCTCCACGGCCCGCGCCAGGTCCTGGGACCTGCGGCCGATCAGGTCCCGGCGCGAGGCGGTGGCGATCTCCAGATCCGCGAGTTCGGAGGCGGCCTTGGTGAGGGCCGCTTCGATGGCGAGGCGCAGGGCGCTGCGGCGCAGATAGGTGACGGCGGAGGCCAGGAACGGCTCGATCCGGCTGTACTCCCAGGCGCGTCGGGCCTTCCCGGCCAGCTGCTTGGTGGTGATGTCCTCCAGCTCTTCCTGCCAGTCCATGGGGAACACGAGCTTCAGCAGCCGGGCGGCGGACTCGTCGAGGGCGGGGACGAAGTCGTCCTGCGCGGCCCTGAGGCTGGTCAGCGTCCGGACGGCGGCGATCGCCCACTCGGCGGAGGTGGTGAAGATGCGTTCCCCGGCCGTGGCGTCGGACAGTCCGAGGTTGGCGGTGACCGACCGGACGATGCCGTCGATGTCGAGGTCGGTCTCGTGGCGCTTCTGATCGATCTTGTTGACCACCGCGAAGAGCTTCTCGGGGCCGATGACGTCCAGCAGCGGCCCCATCAGTTCGCGGATGCGGGCGTCGGACTGTCCGCCCATCTTCGTGTAGTCGAGGACGACGAGCACGATGTGGCTCTCGCTGAGCTGCCGGCTGACGACGTTCCCGAGCATCTCGGACAGGTCGTGCTCGTCCGGGCCGGGCGTGTCCACGACGACCAGGCGGCCCGGGCCGTCGCCCTCGCCCGCGCCGGGCGCCCAGTACGGCGTGTGCACGACGGGGACGTCCGAGAGTTCGACCCGCCATCCCGCGGGCAGGACCCGGCCGGCCAGCCGCATCAGGTCGTTGAGCAGGGTCAGGGCCTCCTGGACCTCACCGCGCCCCTGGTAGCGGTCCCGCGTCGGGGGTAACCGGTCGGCGAGGATGTCCTCGATGAGGGGTACGAGGTGCGGGTACCGCGCCTTTTCCTGCTCGGCCTGGGACGCGGACAGCTGGGTGCGGAGCGCCTTCACCAGCATGTCGAACCGCACCGCGTCCTGCTCGCGCAGTACCAGTACGGGGCAGAACGCCTCGGCGCCCCGCTCCGCGAGCTCCGCCTCGGTCAGGCAGCGGTCGAGCACGATCCGCGTGGGGAGCGTGGTCATCGCCGCCGCTCGGGCGGGCAGGAGTTCGTAACCGGCGATGGCGTTGACGAGGGTGGACTTCCCGGCCTTCATGGGGGCGACCACCGACATGCGGAGCTCTCCGCCGCGGACCGCCTCCGACTCCTGGCGCATGGCGGCCACGGCTCCCGCTTCGCCGTTCACGTGACCGCTCCAGGAGAGGTCCAGGTCCTGGGCCTGCGTGAGCACGTGCACGACCTGGTCGATCAGTTCCATCGCGTCCGTCGCACGGGCCGCTTCCGTGCGCTCGTCCCTGTTTCCTGCAGCGTTCGCCATTGATTCGTTGACGTCCGGCATCCGTACCCCCACGCCCGCACCCCGAGAGACGCCGATCGGGCGCGAGTGAGTCGGCCCGTCGGCAACAACTGGTCGTGACGTTACCGGTCCTACTCGGCCGGGGTGGCCGGTTCGCAGGACTCCCGCGAACCGCTCGGGGATCAGTTCCTGCGGCCCCGGCGGGCAACGGCCTTGGCCGGCTTCGGCGTCGGGGGGTCGATGCGGTGGAGGTCCAGGGTGGGCGGGAGCGGGGTGGCGCCCGGGCCGCCGGATGCCGCCCAGGCGATGATCTCGTCGGTCGCCGTGTCGTCGAGCACCCAGCCGAACCAGGTGGCGCGGGCGCCGCGGCGGCGGGCCTCGGAGGTGGGCTGGACCACGATGACGTTGGCCTGGGCGCACGGGCCGAGGCAGTCGGTCGTACGGACGGCCAGGCGGCCGTCGGAGGCGGCGGCGGCCTCGCGCAGCCGGGCGAGTTGACCGGCGTGGTCGGAGCCCGGGTTCTTGCGGGGGTCGCCGCAGCAGCAGCCGCGGCAGACGACCAGGGTGCAGGGGCGTTCGGCGTGGGCGGCGAGCGGGCGTATCCAGGTCACCACCGAACGTTAACGGGCGCGGGGCGCGGGCCGCCCGGCCCCGGGCGAGACGTCCGCCACATGGCCGGCGGCGGGTTCGGGTACCGGATCCTGCGCGCGGCGCCGGGCGATGACCGCGCAGACCATCAGCTGCATCTGGTGGAAGAGCATCAGCGGGAGCACGGCGAGGGCGGCGTGGGCCCCGAACAGCACGCTGGCCATGGGGAGTCCGGCGGCCAGGCTCTTCTTCGACCCGGCGAACTGGATGGCGATGCGGTCCGCGCGGCCGAAGCCGAGGCGCGCCGCGCCGTACTGGGTGACGAGGAGCATGACGGCGAGGAGTACGGCCTCCACCAGCATCAGGGCGGCGAGTTGCGGGAGGCTCACCCGGTGCCAGATGCCCGCGACCACGCCCGCGCTGAAGGCGGCGTAGACGACGAGCAGGATCGAGCCGCGGTCGACGCGGCCGAGGACCTGCTTGTGGCGCACGAGGAAGCCGCCGACCCGGCGGCGCAGGACCTGGCCGAGGAGGAAGGGCAGCAGGAGCTGGAGGGCGATCTTCAGCAGGGAGTCGGGGGAGAAGCCGCCCGCGTCGCCGCCGAGCAGGGCCGCGGCGAGGAGGGGGGTGAGGAGGATGCCGGCCAGGCTGGAGAAGGAGCCGGCGCAGATCGCGGCGGGGACGTTGCCGCGGGCGATCGAGGTGAAGGCGATCGAGGACTGCACGGTCGAGGGGACCAGGCACAGGAAGAGCAGGCCGCCGTAGAGCGGTGCCGTGAGGAGGCCGGGGACGAGGCCGCGGGCGGCCAGGCCGAGGAGCGGGAAGAGGACGAAGGTGCAGGCGAGCACGGTGAGGTGGAGCCGCCAGTGGCGCAGGCCGTCGAGGGCCTCGCGGGTGGAGAGCCGGGCGCCGTAGAGGAAGAAGAGCAGGGCCACGGCCGCGGTGGAGGCCGCGTCGGCGACGGTGGCGGCCGGGCCGCGGGCCGGCAGGAGGGCGGCGAGGCCGACGGTGCCGAGCAGGGCCAGGATGTACGGGTCCAGGGGCAGCCGGGCGGGCAGGTGCGGGCGGCGCATGCGCAGGGTGCTCACTTGCTCTCGGGGCGGGGGCTCCCTCCATGGTCGGCGGTGGGTGCTCATCGGGAAACCCGCACACTGCACTCACTGTCATCGCGAACCGTGATGAGCACGGTTAGCCTGGGCGGTATGTACGACCCCGTCCAGTTGCGGACGTTCCTCACGGTGGCCCAGACCCTCAGCTTCACGCAGGCCGCGGGGCGGCTCGGGGTGGGACAGTCCACCGTCAGTCAGCACGTGCGGCGGCTGGAGGAGGCGACGGGGCGGCCGCTCTTCGCCCGTGACACGCACAGCGTCGCGCTGACGGAGGACGGCGAGGCGCTGCTCGGCTTCGCGCGGACGATCCTGGAGGCGAACGAGCGGGCGGCGGCCTTCTTCGCGGGGACGCGGCTGCGCGGGAGGCTGCGCTTCGGGGCCTCGGAGGACTTCGTGCTGACGCGGCTTCCGGAGATCCTGGAGGGCTTCCGGCACGAGCACCCGGAGGTGGACCTGGAGCTGTCGGTGGAGCTGTCGGGAACCCTGCACGAGCGGCTGGACGCGGGGCGTCTGGACCTGGTGCTCGCCAAGCGGCGCGGGCCCGGCGACGAGCGGGGCAGGCTCGTCTGGCGGGACCGGATGGTGTGGATCGGCGCGGAAGGGCTGCGGGTGGATCCCGAGCGCCCTGTTCCGCTGATCGTCTTCCCGCCGCCGGGCATCACGCGGGCGCGGGCGCTGGAGGTGCTGGAGCGGGAGGGCCGGGCGTGGCGGATCGCGTGCACGAGCGGCAGTCTGAGCGGCCTGATCGCGGCGGCCCGGGCGGGGCTGGGCGTGATGGCACACACCCGGGGGCTGATCCCGCCGGGCCTGGTGCGCGTCGGCGGGCTGCCCGAGCTGGGACCGGTGGAATTCGCACTGCTGCGCGGGGCGCGCCCTCCGGCCGCGGCCGAGGCGCTGGCCGCGGCCGTGCTGTCCGGCGCGGACCGGCTCAGCCGCACGTCAACGGCGTGAACACGGTGATCACTGGGGAGGTCTTGTGGAGGTATCCCAAGGCCGATCGGCCCCTGTTGACCATGCGGTACGTTCACCGCGGCGCGCGGAGAGGAGCGGGGCTTGCGCGAGATCACCGTCCCACCCGTCGTCACGGGCGCGCCCGTCGGCGGCCTGGCCGACATCGTCTTCCAGCACGCCCGTGAGGAGCCGGACCGGGTGGTGCTCGGCCGGAAGTCCGACGGGGTCTGGCGGGACGTGACCTCCCGGGAGCTGGCGGCCGAGGTGCTCGCGCTCGCCAAGGGCCTGCTGGCCCAGGGGGTGCGCTTCGGGGACCGGGTCGCCGTGATGTCCCGTACCCGGTACGAGTGGACCCTCTTCGACTTCGCGCTGTGGGCGATCGGGGCCCAGCCCGTCCCGGTGTACCCGACGTCCTCCGCCGATCAGGTGCACTGGATCCTCTTCGACACCGACTGCACGGCCTGTGTCGTCGAGGACGAGAACCAGGCCATGACGGTGGGGTCGGTGATCGACCGGCTCCCCCACCTGCGGCGGCTGTGGCAGCTCGACGCCGGGGCCGTGGACGCGCTCGTCGACGACGGGCGCCGGGTCGCCGAGGACGTCGTGCACCGCCACCGAGGCGCCGTGACCCCCGACTCGACCGCCACCGTCATCTACACCTCGGGGACCACCGGCCGGCCCAAGGGGTGCGTGCTCACGCACGGCAACTTCATGTACGAGACCGACACCCTGGTGAGCACGTGGGAGTCGGTGTTCCGGGCCCGGCAGGGCGAGCAGCCGTCCACCCTGCTCTTCCTGCCGCTGGCGCACGTGTTCGGCCGGATGGTGGAGGTGGCCGCGGTCCGGGCCCGGGTCAAGCTCGGGCACCAACCGGTGCTGGCGGCGGCCGAGTTGCTGCCGGATCTCACCGCCTTCCGGCCGACCTTCGTGCTGGGTGTCCCGCACGTCTTCGAGAAGGTCTTCGCGGCCGCCCGCCGCAAGGCGGAGGCGGAGGGGCGTACGAGCGCCTTCGACCGGGCGGTGGAGACGGCCGTGCGGTACGCGGAGGCCCGCGAGCGCAGGGCCTTCGGCACCGGGCCGGGGCCCTCGGCCGCGCTGCGGATGGAGCACCAGCTCTTCGACAGGCTCGTCTACGGGAAGGTCCGCGAGGCGATGGGCGGCCGGGTGCGGCACGCCATGTCGGGCGGGTCGGCGATGTCGCGCCGCCTGGGGCTCTTCCTCGACGGGGCCGGGATCACGGTGTTCGAGGGGTACGGGCTGACGGAGTCGTGCGCGGCGGCCACCGCGAACCCGCCGGGGGCGACCAAGTACGGCACGGTGGGGCGGCCGATCCCGGGCAGTTCGGTGCACATCGCGGACGACGGGGAGGTGTGGCTGCACGGCAGTCACATCTTCTCCGGGTACCTGGGCGACGCGCGTGCCACGGAGGCGGTGCTGCGCGGCGGCTGGCTGGCGACCGGGGATCTGGGCCGGCTGGACGAGGACGGCTACCTCACCATCACCGGGCGCAAGAAGGACATCCTGGTGACGTCCAACGGCAAGAGCGTCGCGCCGGCCGCGCTGGAGGAGCGGGTCCGTTCGCATCCGCTGGTGTCGCAGTGCGTGCTGGTGGGCAACGACCGGCCGTACATCGCGGCGCTGCTCACCCTGGACATGGACGGGATAGCGCACTGGCTGTCGATGCGCGGGCGGCCGCAGCTGCCGGCGGCGGAGCTGGTGGGCGACCCCGAGCTGACGGCGGAGGTCCGCCGGGCGGTGGTGGCCGCGAACACCCTGGTCTCGCAGGCGGAGGCGATCCGCACCTTCCGGGTGCTGGGTGAGCAGTTCACGGAGGAGCGGGGTCTGCTGACCCCCTCGCTGAAGCTCAAGCGCCGGGCGATCGAGAAGGCGTACGCGAAGGAGGTCGCGGCCCTCTACTCCTCCTGACCGGGCTCCCGTGGCGCGGGCCATCGCGGCAGGTCCGGGCGACTTCCCGGCCGGGCACCAACAGAACTGACGGATCGTCATTTCTATCCGCCAGCAATATTGACGATCCGTCAGGTCACGCACAGAATGCGGGGATTCCAACCGGAGGGGATCCCCGACATGTTGCGACCGATCCGCACCCTGGCCGCCGCGGCGGCGGCCCTCGCGCTCGTCTCCGCCTGCAACTCCGCCTCCACCAACGGCACCTCCCCGGGCAAGCCCGGTGACGCGCCGGGGAACTCCCGCGGGGTGACCGCAGAATCGATCAAGGTCGGCGGGATCGTGTCGATGACCAGCGCCAGCGGCTACAGCAAGAAGGACACCGACCTCGGCGCCAGGGCCCGCTATCTCCGGGCCAACGCCGAGGGCGGGATCAACGGACGCAGGATCGACTACCTCGGCGCGGAGGACGACGGCCAGGACCCCGCCAAGAACCTGGCGGCCGCCCGCAAACTCGTCCAGCAGGACAAGGTCTTCGCCGTCTCCCCCATGAGCTCGGTGACCTTCTCCGGAGCCGACTTCCTGGAGCAGGAGAAGGTCCCCACCTTCGGCTGGGGCACCCTGCCCTCCTTCTGCGGACCCAAGCACATCTACGGCTTCAACGGCTGCCTGGTCCCCACCCCCGGCGGCACCCTCAACCAGACCTGGCCCGAGGGCATCGGCCAGATCCTCGGCGGGGCCCGCGGCAAGTCGGTCGCGATCATCGCCAACGACAGCGACGCCGGGAAGTTCGGCATCCGCACCTTCCAGCAGGGCTTCGCCAGCGCCGGCTTCCAGGTCTCCTACGCCAAGGCGTCCGTGCCCGCCACCGCCGTCCCGAGCGACTGGTCCGCGTACGTGAAGGAGATCCTCGACGGCAGCGGCGGCAAGGCCCCGGACGCCGTCGTCTCCGTCATGCAGACCCCCAACAACATCGGACTGTTCACCGCGCTCAAGCGCAGCGGCTACAAGGGGCTGCTCTCCGACCCCACCGACTACGACCCGGGTCTGCTCGCCAAGGACGCCACCAAGCAGGCCCTGGACGGGGTGCACGTGCTGCTGCAGTTCCAGCCCTTCGAGTCGACCGACCCGAAGATGGCGCAGTTCAAGGCCGACATCAAGGCGGCGGCGGGCGGCCAGGAAGTGCCTTTGAACATGCACATGTTGACCGGCTACATGTCGGCCGACCTGTTCGTCTCCATCGCGCAGAAGGCGGGCAAGGAGCTGACCGTCGAGTCCTTCCAGGCCGCCGCGCAGGGCTTCTCCGACACCGGCACGCTCGTCGGCGACCGCGCGGAGCCCAAGGGGCAGAAGGACAGCTTCGGCTGCGGGGCGCTCGTCCAGCTGAAGAACGGCGCGTACGAGGTC
Organism: Streptomyces sp. NPDC054932; assembly: GCF_053610205.1. Classification (NCBI taxonomy): domain Bacteria; kingdom Bacillati; phylum Actinomycetota; class Actinomycetes; order Kitasatosporales; family Streptomycetaceae; genus Streptomyces; species Streptomyces sp. NPDC054932. The sequence continues at coordinate 14,199 of NZ_JBSGXU010000006.1, forward strand.
TCCGTGCCGTTCAAGTGCTACGAACCCATCCCCTTCAAGTAGGGCCGCGGCATGGGAGATCTGCTCGTCTTCGTACTGAGCGGTCTGGTCTCCGGCGCCCTGTACGCACTGCTCGCCACCGGGCTGGTGCTGTCGTACTCGGCGTCCGGGCTGTTCAACTTCGCGCACGGGGCCACCGCCTACCTGTGCGCGCTCACCTTCTACGAGCTGCACTCGGGGCTGGGCTGGCCGGCCGTCCCGGCCGCCCTGCTGGTGGTCTTCGTACTGGCCCCCGGTCTCGGCTGGGGCCTGGACCGGCTGATGTTCCGGCGGCTCGCCCGGGTCGGCGAGACCGCGCAGATCGTGGCCACCATCGGGCTGCTGGTGGCGCTGCCGGCCGCCGGGCTGTGGGCGGTGGAGCTGCTGGCCGAGGCGGGCGCGCCGGTGAAACCGGCGGAGAACCAGTTCGGGCTGCCGGGCGTGGGGCCCAGCCCCGCGAAGTCCTGGCAGCTCGCGGAGGGCGTCGGCATCGACTCCGACCAGCTGATCACCTGGGTGGTCACCGCGCTGGTGGCGGTGGCCCTGTGGGTGCTGATGCGGCACACGCGGCTGGGGCTGCAGCTTCGGGCCGCCGTGGACAACCGCTCGCTGACCGAGCTGCGCGGCATCAGCGCCGACCGGCTGTCGTCGGTGGCGTGGATGATCGCGTCGGCGCTGGCCGGCCTGGCGGGGGTGCTGGCGACCCCGCTGCTGGGGCTCTCGGCGCACGACTTCACGCTGTTCCTGTTCGTCTCGGCCACGGCCGCGGTCATCGGACGGTTCGCCTCCGTGCCGCTCGCCTTCGCGGGCGGGCTGGGGCTGGGGGTGCTGCAGAACCTGGTGGCCGGGTACGCGTCCTTCGCCGAGTCCATCACCGGCTTCCGCACGGCGGTGCCCTTCCTGATCCTCTTCGGCGGACTGCTGGTGCTGACCCGCAGGGCGCGCGCGGCGGGGGTCGCCGCCGCGGACGCGCCGCCGGTCGACCATCTGGCCGGGGCCTCGTGGTCGCGCCGGTGGGGGGTGTGGGCGGTGGGCGCGGCGCTCCTGTGCGCGGCGTTCTACACCGTGACCACGCCCTTCTGGAGCGGACTGCTCGCGCAGGGGCTGGCCATCGCGCTGGTGTTCATGTCGTTCACGGTGGTGACCGGGCTCGGGGCGATGGTGTCGCTGGCGCAGGGCACCTTCGTGACCTGCGCCGCGCTCGTGGCCGGGCTGCTCATGAGCCGGGGCTGGCCCTTCGTGGCCGCGCTGGCGGTGGGCACGTGCGTGGCGGCGCTGCTGGGGGCGCTCGTCGCGCTGCCGGCGCTGCGGCTGGGCGGCAGGTCCCTGGCCCTCGCCACGCTGGCGCTGGCGTTCCTCGCCGACCAGGTGCTCTTCCAACTGCGCTGGCTGCGCAACGGCGACGCCGGGTGGTCGATACCGCGGCCGGTCCTCGGGCCGGTCGACCTCTCGGACGACCGGGCGCTGGGGGTGGCCCTGGTAGTACTGGTCGCGCTGGTGGCCGCCGGGCTGAGTGCCCTGCGGAACTCCCCGTCGGGGCGGGCGATGCTGGCGGTGCGGTCGGCCCCGGCGGCGGCCGTGGCCTCCGGGGTCTCCGTGCTGCGGACGAAACTGCTGCTGTTCACGCTGTCGGCGGGGCTCGCCGGGTTCGGGGGCGTGCTGTACGCCTCGTACAACACCCGGATCACGGCGACGGACTTCACGGCGATGACCGGGCTGGTGTGGCTGGCGGTGGTCGTGGCGGCGGGGGTGCGCAGGCCGCAGTACGCGGTGGTGGCGGGGCTGGTGTTCGCGGTCGCCCCGCGGGTGCTGGCGGACTACGTGACCGCGTCGGCCCATCTGCCGGTGATCCTGTTCGGGCTGGCGGGGCTGGCCCTGGCCAACGATCCGGACGGGTACTGCGCGGCGGTGCCGGTGCGGCTGGCTCGGCGGCGCGCCGCGGGACCGCCTCCGCCGCGGATCCCGGCGCAGCCGGGGCCGGCAGGAGGGCGCGCCGCCGCTTCCCGGGGCTCCGTCCCGGACCCCGCGCCTCGAACTCCCCCGGCGGGGCTGGATCCGCCCGCCGGAGCCGCCGCACTTGAGCTGCGCGGGGTCACGGCCGGGTACGACGGGGGGCTCGTGCTGCACGGGGTCGATCTGACCGTCCGGGCGGGCGAGATCCTCGCCGTGCTCGGGCCCAACGGGGCCGGGAAGAGCACCGCCTGCCGGGTGGCCGCCGGGCTGCTGCCCGTCGGGGCCGGAGCGGTGTACACGAGCGGACGGGACACCACTCGGGACGGGGCCGTGCGCCGGTCCCGGGCCGGGGTGCTGCTCGCTCCCGAAGGGCGGGGGATCTTCCCCTCGCTCACCATCGAGGAGAACCTGGCCCTGTACCTCAGGGACGCCGGGGCACGGGCCGCCGTCTACGCGCGCTTCCCGCGGCTCGCGGAGCGGCGCGGGATTCCCGCCGGTGCGCTGTCCGGCGGGGAGCAGCAGATGCTGGCCCTGGCGCCGCTGCTGCAGCGGCCGCCCGCGGTCCTGATCGCCGACGAACCGTCCCTCGGGCTCGCCCCGCGCGTGGTGGAGGACGTGTACGCGCTGCTCACCGAGCTCCGCGACGCCGGGACCGCGCTGCTCCTGGTGGAGGAGAAGGCCGCCGAGATCCTGGGGATCGCCGACACCGTGGCCTACCTCTCCCAGGGGCGGGTCTCCTGGTGCGGCCCCCGGGCCGAGGTGGAGGCGGACCGGCTCACCGAGGCCTACCTGGGGATGGCGACATGAGCGGGGGCGGGTACGTGCTGGAGGCGCGCGGGATCGGCGTGCGGTTCGGCGGTGTCAGGGCGCTGACCGGGGTGGACCTCGGGGTCCGCGCGGGCGAGGTGTGCGGACTGATCGGGCCGAACGGTGCCGGGAAGACCACGCTGTTCGACGTCCTGTCCGGGATCCGCCGCCCCGACCGGGGGCGGATGCTGCTGGACGGGGTGGACGTGACCCGCCGCTCCCCCGTCTGGCGGGCCCGGCACGGCATACGCCGGACCTTCCAGCGGCAGCAGCTGTTCGGCCAGCTCAGCGTGGCCGACAACGTGCTGGTGGCGCAGGAGTGGCGGGGCGGCGGGGGCGGTCCGGCCGCCGATCTCCTCGCCCTGCCGGCCCGGCGGGCCCGGGAGCGTGAGCGCCGGGCCCGCGGCGAGCGGGTGCTGGCCGACTGCGGGATCGGCGCGCTCGGGGCCTCGTACGCGGGCGGGCTGCCCGTCGGGCAGGCCCGGATGGTGGAGCTGGCCCGCGCGGTCGCCGATCCGCCGCGGGTGCTGCTGCTGGACGAGCCCGCGTCGGGCATGTCCGCGCCCGAGCGCGAGCGGCTCGCGGAGGTCGTCCGGCGGCTGGCGGACCGGGAGGGCTGTGGAGTGCTGCTGGTCGAGCACAACGTGGCCTTCGTGATGGACCTGTGCACGCGGGTCGTCGTACTGGACCTCGGGACGGTGCTGGCCGAGGGCACCGCGGCCGAGGTGCGGGCGAACCCGCTGGTGCGGGAGGCGTACCTCGGGACGGGGTGAGGGAGCGCGCCGGGTGCGCACGGGATGCGCCCGCGAATGGCGGGAATACGTCGCACGAGAGGCCGGTTGTCGCCCCTCGTACGACGCTGTACCACCGCGCACCCGTGCGCCGACGTGAGGGAACGACCCGACGTGAACCAGGTCCCGGCCATCAGGCTCAACAACGGCACGCTCATGCCCCAGCTCGGCTACGGCGTCTGGCAGGTGCCGGACGCGGAGGCGGAGCGCGCCGTCGGGACCGCCCTGGAGGCCGGTTACCGGAGCATCGACACGGCCGCCATCTACGGCAACGAGGCGGGCACCGGCAAGGCCGTCGCCGCCTCCGGCCTGGCGCGCGAGGAGCTGTTCGTCACCACCAAGCTGTGGAACGGTCCCCGGCAGACGTGGGGGCGCGACGAGGTGCTGCGCGCCTTCGACGACTCGCTGTCGAAGCTGGGTCTGGACCACGTGGACCTGTACCTGATCCACTGGCCGCGTCCGATGCGCGACGACTTCCTCACCATCTGGAAGACCTTCGAGGAGATCGCGGCGAGCGGCCGCGCCGGGGCGGTCGGCGTGTCGAACTTCCGCCCGGCCGATCTGGACCGGATCGCCGCCGAGAGCGAGCTGGTCCCGGCCGTGAACCAGGTCGAGCTGCACCCGCTCTTCCCGCAGGCCGAGCTGCGCGCCCTGCACGCTCAGCGCGGGATCGCCACCGAGGCCTGGTCCCCGCTGGGCCAGGGCAAGGAGCTCCTGACCCTCCCGGCCGTGACGGCGATCGCCGCCCGGTACGGCCGCAGCGCCGCGCAGGTGGTGCTGCGCTGGCACCTGCAGCACGGGAACGTCGTGATCCCGAAGTCCGTGACCCCCGCGCGCATCCGGGAGAACCTGGACGTGTTCGGCTTCGAGCTGGCTGCGGCCGACATGGCCGCCCTGGACGCCCTGGGCGCGGGCGCGGCGGGCCGCCGGATCGGTCCGGACCCGGCCGAATTCGACGTGTGACGGGAGCCGGGGCGGGCCCGCCCGCGGGTCAGACGCGTACGAAGCTCCGTATGCGGTACGTCGGCTCCGCGCGCGGGACGTCCTGGTCCGGCAGCAGTTCCAGGCGGGCCGCCAGCTCCTGCGCGGTGATGCCGCGCGGCACGATCCGCGAGGCGTACCGGCCCGCGAGCAGCGCCTCGGCGGAGCCGCGCGGGGTGCGGCCCTGGCCGTGGCCGGTGAAGCGGGCCTCGCCGACCGGGAGCAGGCCCGCCCGGGCCGCGTAGGCCTCGACCTCCCCGGAGGCGTCCGAGGGGGTCGGGGTCAGGTGCGCGGCGAAGACGGCGTCGATGTCGCTGCCGACGTCGTGCGCCGAGTCCTTGTCCACGGTGGCGAGGAGGACCCCGCCGGGTCGCAGCACCCGCGCGGCCTCGGCGATCACCGCCGGGACCAGCCCCGGCTCCCGCAGCAGGTGCAGCAGCCACACCGCGCTCACCGCGCAGAGCGATCCCGACCGCACCGGCAGCCGGGCCGCGTCGGCGAGGGTCACCGGGACACCGCGCCGCAGGGCCGCCGCGGCCATGCCCCGGGAGGCGTCCGCGCCCAGGACGCGCAGTGCGGGGCGCCGCAGCCGGTCGGTGACGAGGCCCGTGCCGCAGCCGAGGTCGAGGAGGACCTCGGCGTCCGCCGGGAGCAGTCCGAGGACGGCGGCGGCCGCCGCCTCGGCGCGCGGGGTGCCGCCGCGGGTGGCGTCGTAGAACGCGGCCTCGGCGTCGTAGTCGAGCAGGGGTCTCACGGACGGTATGTGCGTGGTCATCAGCTCGCGCCGTGGGCCGGGGCGAGGGCTTCGACGCGTTCGGCGAGGGCGAAGTCCGACTCCGTCACCACGTCGCCGGCGTCATGGCTGTTCACGGAGAGCCGGACCGTGTTGTAGCCGAGTGTCAGGTCGGAGTGGTGGTTCAACTCCTGCTGCACGGAGGCGATGTGGGCGACGAGGGCGCTCGCGGCGAAGTGCGTGCCCAGGCGGTAGGTGCGGAAGATCCGGTCGTCCTCGAAGGCCCAGCCGGGGAGCTCCCGCAACCGGTCCTCGATCTCCTTCTGTGACAGCGGCTCACTCGGCATGCACCGGCTCCTTTTCCCCGTGACGTGTAGTCAAGGTTCCCACAGTGGACGCCGGAACAATCCTTTCGCGCCATAGTGCGCTCGGGTACTCCTACGCCTTCCGCGTCCGTCGCGCCCCCCATATGCTCCTGCGCCGGACAGGCTGTTACCAGCGGTAACGAGGGGGTACTCGCCATGGCGGGCACGGGCAGTTCCAGGCGTACGTTCATCGCGGGCGCGGGCGCGGCGGCCGCCTCCGGGGCGGTCATGACCGGGGCCGCGGCCGCGCCGGCGGCCGCCGCCGCACCCGGCCCTGCCCCGGACGGACGGCGTGTCGCGGTGCTCGGCGGCGGGGTGGCCGGCCTGACCGCGGCACACGAACTCGCCGAGCGCGGCTACGCCGTGACCGTGTACGAGCGCCGGGCGCTCGGCGGCAAGGCCCGCAGCATGGACGTGCCCGGCAGCGCCCGCGGCGGGCGCCGGCCGCTGCCCGCCGAGCACGGCTTCCGCTTCATCCCCGGCATCTACCACAACCTCCCCGACACGATGCGGCGCATCCCCTTCCCCGGGAACGCGGGCGGCGTGTGGGACAACCTCGTCGCCCCGCGCGAGATGATGTTCGCCCGCGCCGCCGGGCGCGAGGACCTGCGCGCGCCCATCCCCTGGCCGGAGCACTCCCCCGCCGAGCTGACGCCCGAGGAGCTCCGGCGCGCGCTCACCGGCATCCTGCAGACACTGGTCCGGCTCCCGCTGCACGAGACGGCGTACTTCGTCGACCGGGTGCTCGTCTTCCTCACCAGCTGCGACGAGCGGCGCGAGGAGGTCTGGGAGCGGACGCCCTGGTGGGACTTCGTCCGGGCGGAACGGATGTCGAACGAGTACCGGCGCATCCTCGCCGTCGGCATCACCCGCAACATCGTGGCGACCAAGGCCGAGGAGGCCTCCACCCGTACGGTCGGCACCCTCGGCGAGGCCTTCGTCTTCAACCTGCTGGGGCGCGGGGCGGACGGCCCGCCCGACCGGATCCTGAACCTGCCGACCAACGAGGCCTGGATCGACCCCTGGGAGGCCCATCTGCGGTCCCTCGGAGTGGAGTTCAGGATCGGCTGGACCGTCCGGGAGGTGCGGTACGCGGGCGGCCGGGTGAGCGGGGTCGCCGTCGAGGGTCCGGACGGGGTCCGGCAGACCGTCACCGCCGACCACTACGTGAGCGCGCTGCCCGTCGAGCACGCCCGCCGCACCTGGAGCGCGGCGCTGCGGGCCGCGGATCCGATGCTGGGGCGCTGCGACCGGCTGCAGACCGACTGGATGACCGGCATCCAGTTCTACCTCACCGAGCGGGCCCCGCTGGTGCACGGTCACCTCAACTGCATCGACTCGCCCTGGTCGTTGACGGCGATCCAGCAGGCCGAGCACTGGCCGTCCCGGGACTTCCCGGCCGACTACGGCGACGGTGCGGCGGTCGACTGCCTGTCGGTGGACATCTCGGAGTGGGACAGGCCGGGGATCCTGTACGGGAAGACGGCCAAGCAGTGCACCCGCGAGGAGGTGGCGCGCGAGGTGTGGGCTCAGCTGAAGGCCTCCCTCAACGACACCGGGAAGATCCTGCTGGCCGACTCCGGGCTGCACTCCTGGTTCCTGGACCCGGGCGTGGACGGGCTCGGCACCCCGCACCCCACCAACCAGGACGAGCTGCTGATCCACCCGGTCGGCACCCTCCACAACCGGCCGAGCGCGGGCACCCGCATCCCGAACTTCTTCCTCAGCGGGGACTACGTCGCCGTCGACATCGACCTGGCGACGATGGAGGGGGCCAACGCCTCGGCCCGTGCGGCCGTCAACGCCCTGCTGGACCGGGACGGTTCGCAGGCCCCGCGGTGCACGGTCCGGCCGATGTACCGGGCCCCGGAGCTGGAATCCGCCAAGCGGCACGACCTGTGGCGCCACCGTCTCGGCCTGCGCAACGTCTTCGACCTGGGCTGAGCCTCCTCGGTTAACGTCGTGTGCATGACGACGACCCACGTGGGCACCCTGCTGCGCGCCTGGCGGGACCGGCGCGGCATCAGCCAGCTGGAACTGGCGGGCCGCGCCGAATCCTCGTCCCGCCACATCAGCTTCATCGAAACGGGCCGGTCCCGGCCGAGCGAGGAGATGGTGCTCCGGCTCGCCGACCATCTGGACGTACCCGTGCGGGAGCGCAATTCCCTGCTCCTGGCCGCCGGTTACGCCCCGCGCTACGCGCACACCGCGCTGGACGACCCGGCGATGGAGACGCTGCGCGAGGGGATCGAGCGCCTGCTGACGGGGTACGAGCCGTATCCCGCGCTGGTGGTGAACTCCATGTACGACGTCGTCGCGGCCAACCGGGGCATCGCGATGCTGCTGGAAGGGCTCCCGGAGCACCTGCTGACCCCGCCGCTGAACGCCATGCGGATCACCCTGCACCCGGAGGGCCTGGCCCCGAGGATCCGCAACCTCAGGGAGTGGCGCGGCCACCTGCTGGCGCAGATGGGCCGGCAGATCGCGCTGGCCCGGTCCGAGCCGCTGCGCGCCCTGTACGAGGAGGTGTCGGCCTATCCGGTCGCCGAGCGCCCGGGCGACAGCGCACCGGACGAGCCCGTCGCGTACATCGCGCTGCCACTGGTCATCGAGCACGACGGGCACGTGCTGTCCTTCGTGTCGTCCATCGCCACCTTCAACACCCCGATGGACGTGACCGTCGCCGAGCTGGCCATCGAGACGATGCTCCCGGCCGACCCGGCGACGGTGAAGTACCTGCGCTCACTGGGAGGCTGAGCCCTGACGCAGGGCCAGCTGCTGGAGCACGGCGAAGCCCGCCACGGTGAGGGCCTGCACCGGGATCCACAGCAGCCCGGCGGCGGTGGGGTGGAACCAGAGCGCCAGTGACACCAGACTCAGTGCGGCCCAGGCGTAATTCGTCTCGATGACGAGCTTCACGGGCAGCACGGGCGGCTGCCGCCGGGAGGCGAGCCAGCCCACCCCGGCCCCGTACACGGCGAGGAGGATCCCGAGTTCCAGCAGCAGCCCGGGCCCGACCCCGAGCAGCCGGCCGAGCGGGGCGGAGAAGGCCGCGTACGCCAGCCCGTTGGTGGTGGTGACCACGGAGTCGAGGGCGAGGAAGCGGCGCAGCGCGGCCTGCGGGACGCGGTTGCGGGCGAAGCCGGCGAGCGGGGTCGCGGACATGGGAATCAGCCTCCATCGAGGTCGAACGGCCAGGTGGGACACGGGTTCCGGGACCGAGTGCGCGGCCCCGGGACCCGCTGCGTCCACTGTGCCGGGGGCCTTGGAACGGGTCGATTACCTCCGAGGTCATGCCAACCCTTTTTGAGCTGTACGGCAGGAAACGTTGGGGTTCCTCTGGTTCGGCCAGGGGCGGGGGGCTAGGCTTCACGAAGCCCGATCACCTCGAACGTCTTGTCGACATATGGAGAATCCGCCGGTGCGAGCCGCCGCCAGACCCGACCTCGCCGCGATCTGGCGTCGCGTCGAGGCACTGTCGCAGGAGAGCGGGCAGGATCCGGCCGAGGTGCTGGCGGCGGAGCGGCTCGGTCACCTGTCCGGGGTCGAACCCGGGCGCATACCCCAGGTGGTGGCGGGCACCGCCGTCGAAGTTCCGCTGGAGCGGCGGGTGCACCAGCGGTTCCTGCTGCTGCGCACCACCCGGCGCGACAAGCACGGCCGGGAATGGCCACTGGCCGCGATAGCCGACGACTTCGATGCCCCCGGCGCCTCCCTCGGGCCCCTCAACGCGGGCACCGGGCTGCCCCGGATGGGTCACGCGGCCGGTGTGCAGCGGTTCTTCGGCGTCCATGCCGGTTTCCTCCTGGCCGACAGCAAGAGCGCGGTGGAACGCGCCCTCGCCCTGTCCGCCACCACCGTCTCGGACGGCAGGGACGACCTGGAGCGCCTGTCGTACCTCACCGGAATGACCCCGCAGGCCGTCCGGCTCACCCTCGACGGCAGCCCGCCCCGGCTGCCGCTGAAGGAGCAGGTGCACCTGCGCTTCGAGCACCTGCGCCGCACCCGCGTACGCGAGGACGGCCAGCCCCACTCACTGGCGGCCATCGCCAGGTCCTTCGACGCGTCGGGGCAGTCGCTGACCCGCCTCGCCCAGGGCGAGGGCCTGCCCAACCTCGCCGCGGCCGCCGGGATCCAGCGTTTCTACGGCGTCGAGGGCGGCTTCCTGCTGGCCGACGACACCGAGGCGCTCTCCACCGCCCTGGCCCTGATCGAGGGGGACCTGGAGTCCGCGGTCCGGGACCGGGAGAACCCGATGCTGGCGGTGATGCGGGCCCACGACGTACGGAGCATCGTCACGCGGGCCGGCCGGCTGTCGCCCCAGGGCTGGAAGTCCCTGGCCGACCACCTGGACGACCTCCTCGCGCGCGAGGGGCAGCTCGGAATCGCGGGCACGAGGGGCGGAGCACCGGCCGAGGGCGCCGCCGAGGGAGAAACACCATGAGGACCACACGGGCCGTGCGCGAGCCGGGCCCCGAACCGCGGGAGGGCGCGCGCCCGGCGCCGCGGGCCCGTCCCGCGGCAATCACCCGGACGCGGTGCGCCGCCTGCGCCCGACACCGGGGCAAAGGGCGGAAGGTCGATTTCCGTATCTCCTGCCACCCGCCCGGCGGGACACCACGGCCACCGCGCGGGCCAGGGGGATCCGGCGGAGATCCGGGCCGGTACCGCCGGCCCGCACCCCGCCGGCATCCCGCGCACCCCTCTGCCGCCGCCCCGGGAGCAGCCGCTCCCCGGGGCGATCGAGCGCCCCACGTCCTCACTCGGTCGGGGAAGCCCCGTGCCACGCCGTGACCCGCACAGCCGGTCGCCGCATTCCTCACGCCGATGCCCTCAGCACGGCCCTGACAGAGAGCCCGCCACGATGACCCAGTCCTCCCCGCCCCGCCACGCCGTCGTCATAGGCGGCAGTCTGGCCGGCCTCCTCGCGGCCGCTGTCCTCGCCGAGCACGCCACGGTCACCGTCATCGACGCCGACCCGCTGCCCGAGGGCCCGGCTCCGCGCCGTGGGCTCCCTCAGGCCCGGCACACCCACCTGCTGTGGTCGGGCGGTGCCCGGGCCATAGAGCGGATCCTGCCGGGCATCACCGACGACTGGACGAAGGCGGGCGCCATCCGCCGCAGCCTGCCCACCGACCTGGTCACCAAGACCGCCCAGGGCTGGATCCCGCGCTGCGGGGAGAAGCAGTTCAACATCTCCTGCAGCCGCGACCTCCTCGACTCGGTGGTCCGCGCCCGGGTGACCGGCCTGCCGGGGGTGTCCACCCTCCAGCAGAGCCGGGTCCGGGGTCTGGAGGGCACGGCGGCCCGCGTCACCGGCGTCCGCGTCGACACCCCCGAGGAGCAGGACCGGCTGGTGACGGCCGATCTCGTGATCGACGCCAGCGGTCGCGGCTCGCGGGCCCGGACCTGGCTCCAGGCACTCGGTGTGAGCGGCATCCGGCAGGCCGAGGTCGACTCCGGTCTCGTCTACGCGACCCGGATCTTCGAGGCCCCCGCCGGGGCGCACGAGATGGGTTTCCCCATCGTCAACGTGCAGTCCGACCCCCGGGTGCCCGTCCCCGGGCAGACGGCCACGATCGTGCCGATCGAGAACGGCCAGTGGCAGGCCACCCTGTCCGGCACCCGCGGAGGCCAGCCGACCGGCGACCCCGACGCGTTCATCCCGTTCGCCAAGGCCGTCCGCGACCCGATCGTCGGCGAGCTCCTGGAGGGCCGCAAGCCCCTGACGGACGTCGCCGTCACCCAGGGCACCGCCAACCGCCGGATCTACTTCGAGAAGGCCGAGCTGCCCGACGGCTTCTTCGCCGTCGGAGACTCGGTCGCCACCTTCAACCCGCTGTACGGGCAGGGCATGACCGTCGCCGCCCAGGGGCTGCTGGCCGTCCGCACCCTGCTTCGGGCGAAGGGCCTGTCCCACCCCGGGATCGGCCGCGAGGCACAGCGCGCGATCGCGCCCCAGGTCAGCACCGCCTGGGAGCTCGCCACGTCGCAGGACATCCTGTATCCGGGGGCCACCGGGATGAAGCCGCGCGCCGGCACCGGTCTGCTCAATGCCTACGTCAACCGGCTGATGACGGGCGCCACCACGGACGAAGCACTCACTGCCGCCCTGTTCAAGGTCCTCACCATGAGCATCGCGCCCACCCACTGGCTCCGCCCGTCGGTGGTCTGGCACGTGCTGCGCGCCTCGAGCCGGGGCGCCCTGAAGGCGCCGCCGCTCACCGCCGCCGAGCGGGCCGTCGCCGGGCTCGACCCGGCGCCCGGCTCCCGTACCGGATCGGGGACCGGGACCGGCCCGGGGACCGCGAGCGGCGGCGCCGCCGGCCCTGCAGCGGACCCGGTCGGCCCCGCCGACCCCGTCGGACAGGCCCGATGAGACGCGGCGCCCCGGGCCAGGGGGTGTCCGGGGCCCGGGGCGTGCGTCGCGCGCGGGATCCGCGCGCGGCGGGATCAGAGCTCCGCGAGGTCCAGCCCGGCCTGCGCGGCGGCCGCCTGCACGGTCTGCTCCAGCAGGACGGCGATGGTCATCGGGCCGACCCCGCCCGGCACCGGGGTGATCAGCGAGGCCCGGGCAGCGGCCGACTCGAAGTGCACGTCGCCGACGTTGCCCTCGTTGTACCCGGCGTCCAGGACCACGGCGCCCGGCTTGATGTCCTCGCCCCGGATGAACTCGGCCTTGCCGACGGCGGCGACCAGCACGTCGGCCTGGCGCACGATCGAGGGAAGGTCCACGGTGCGCGAGTGGCAGTAGGTGACGGTGGCGTTCTGCTCCAGCAGCAGCATCCCGGCGGGCTTGCCCAGGATCGCGCTGCGGCCGACGACGACGGCGTGCTTGCCGGTCAGGTCCACGTCGTAGGCGGCGAGCAGGCGCATGATGCCGCCGGGGGTGCAGGAGACGAAGCCGGGCAGCCCGAAGCCCATGGCGGCGAAGGAGTGCATGGTGACCCCGTCGACGTCCTTGCCCGGGGCGATGGCCTCGAAGGCGGCGCGCTCGTCGATGTGGTGCGGGACGGGGTGCTGGAGCAGGATGCCGCTGATCTCCGGGTCCTCGGAGAGCGCGGTGAGGGTGGCCACCAGTTCCTCGGTGGTGGTCGCGGCGGGCAGCTCGACGTGGCGGGAGGTGATCCCCGCCTTGGCGCAGCGGTTCTGCTTCATGCGTACGTAGGTCACGGAGGCGGGGTCCTCGCCGACCAGCACGGTCGCGAGGCAGGGCGCGGTACCGGTGCGCTCGGTGATCTTCGCCGCGAGGGCGGCGGTCTCCTCGGAGATGCGGCGGGCGAGGGCGGTGCCGTCCATCAGCCGGGCAGTGGCGGTCGTCATGGGGTCTCCTGAACGTCGCTGCGGATCGCGGTTCGCCCAGGCGCGCGGCAGTCGGCGCACCGGGTCCACAGGTACGCCGGGCCGCTCCCCGGTGGTGATCCACCCGAACGCCAGTCACGGCCCGCCGACCACTGTAGTCGACATATCCGGTGGTTGACGGGCGCCCGGCCTGCGACGATCAAGGCATGACGCGTACTTTTGACCATCTTGTCGCAGAGGCCGAGTCCGTCTCCGTCGACGGCTGGGACTTCTCCTGGCTCGACGGCCGGGCCACCGAGCAGCGTCCCTCCTGGGGCTACCAGCGGCTCATGGCCGAGCGCCTGGCCCGGGTCCGGTCCGCCCTGGACATCCAGACGGGCGGCGGCGAGGTCCTGGCCGGGTCCGGTCCGCTGCCGCTGCTGACCGTGGCCACCGAGTCCTGGCCGCCCAACATCGAGAAGGCGACGCGGCTGCTGCACCCGCTGGGCGCGGCCGTGGTCGCGGACTCCGACGAGCCGCCGCTGCCCTTCGGCGACGCGGCCTTCGAGCTGGTGTGCAGCCGGCACCCGGTGACCATCTGGTGGGAGGAGATCGCGCGGGTGCTGACGCCGGGCGGCACCTACCTCTCGCAGCAGGTCGGTCCGGCGAGCGTCTTCGAGCTCGTCGAGTACTTCCTCGGCCCGCAGCCGCAGGAGGTCCGGCGCGCCCGGCACCCCGACGACGCGGTCGCCGACGCCACGGCGGCCGGCCTGGAGGTCGTCGATCTGCGCTCCGAGCGACTGCGCACGGAGTTCCACGACATCGGAGCCGTGATCTACTTTCTGCGGAAGGTGATCTGGATGGTGCCCGGCTTCACGGTCGGGCAGTACCGGGACCGGTTGCGCGAGCTCCACGAACAGATCGAAAACGAAGGTCCGTTCGTCGCGCACACCGCCCGCTTCCTCATCGAGGCCCGTAAAACGGGCTGATGTGAGGGGCGGACGGATCTACGCCGGATCGGTTGCGTGGCCACAGCGTGGCGCAGGTCACTCAATTCAGCGCGTAACGAATCGACTCGGGCATGCGATGAACCGACAGGTGTCCTCGCGCGGCCCGGAATACAGACCCCCCTCGGGTCTGTTTCCCGAGTTCGCGCGATGATGTCCCGCCCACCCTTATCTGTTCGCAACGAGAGGCTCCTTGTGTCGCTCAGCCCGTCCCGTACGTTCCCTCCGGAGATCGCCGAATCCGAGGCCCTGGTCGCGCTCGTCGAGCGCGGCCGCGAGCAGGGTCACATCAACGGTGACGACGTGCGCCAGGCCTTCGAGGCCGGCCGCATCCCGGTGGACCAGTGGAAGCGGGTCCTGCGCAGCCTGAACCAGGTCCTGGACGAGGAGGGTGTCGCCCTTCACGTCAGCGCGGCCCCCGCCACCAAGGCTGCCGCCAAGAAGCCCCGCAAGGCTGCCGCCGCCCCGGCCCGTACCGTGGCCAAGAAGGCCACCCCCGCGCCGCGCCCCATCGGCGCGCGCAAGACGGCCGCCACCGCGGCCACGGCCACCGCCACGGCGATATCCGCTCCGTCGGCCGCCGCCACCGAGGACGAGGTGTCGGCCGAGGCCGCCGCCGAGCCGAAGAAGCGCACGGTCAAGAAGACCGCCGCCAAGAAGACCGCCGTGAAGAAGACCGCCGCGGCGAAGAAGACCAGCGCCAAGGACGCCGACGAGGGCGAGACGCCCGTCGTCGAGGGCGAGGACTGGGCTGCCGAGGACCTCGCCGACGAGGCGGAGGACGAGGCACCCAAGGCCGGCGGTACCCAGGGCTTCGTGCTGTCCGACGACGACGAGGACGACGCTCCGGCGCAGACGGTCATGGTGGCCGGTGCCACCGCCGACCCCGTCAAGGACTACCTGAAGCTGATCGGCAAGGTGCCGCTCCTCAACGCCGAGCAGGAGGTGGAGCTCGCCAAGCGCATCGAGGCGGGCCTGTTCTCCGAGTACAAGCTCGAAGAGGAGGAGGACCACAAGCCCGCCTTCAAGCGCGAGCTGGAGATCCTCGTCGAGGACGGCCGCCGCGCCAAGAACCACCTGCTGGAGGCCAACCTCCGCCTCGTGGTCTCCCTGGCCAAGCGCTACACGGGCCGCGGCATGCTCTTCCTGGACCTGATCCAGGAGGGCAACGTCGGCCTGATCCGCGCCGTGGAGAAGTTCGACTACACCAAGGGCTTCAAGTTCTCCACGTACGCGACGTGGTGGATCCGGCAGGCGATCACGCGCGCCATGGCCGACCAGTCGCGCACCATCCGCATCCCCGTGCACATGGTCGAGATCATCAACAAGCTCGCCCGCGTGCAGCGCCAGATGCTCCAGGACCTGGGCCGTGAGCCCACCCCGGAGGAGCTGGGCAAGGAACTCGACATGACCCCCGAGAAGGTCATCGAGGTCCAGAAGTACGGCCGCGAGCCGATCTCCCTGCACACCCCCCTGGGTGAGGAGGGCGACAGCGAGTTCGGCGACCTCATCGAGGACTCCGAGGCGGTCGTCCCGGCGGACGCGGTCTCCTTCACCTTCCTCCAGGAGCAGCTCCAGTCGATCCTGGGCACGCTCTCGGAGCGCGAGGCGGGCGTGGTCTCCATGCGCTACGGCCTCAACGACGGCCAGCCGAAGACCCTGGACGAGATCGGCCGCGTGTACGGGGTCACCCGTGAGCGCATCCGTCAGATCGAGTCCAAGACCATGTCGAAGCTGCGTCACCCGTCGCGTTCGCAGGTGCTGCGCGACTACCTCGACTGAGCCGTCGGGGACATCCCGCACGGGAAACGCCCCCGACCTGCCCTGCGGCGGGTCGGGGGCGTTTCCCGTGGTGCTCAGGCCAGCCGGAACACGGGCCCCTTGGGGGTGAACGGCAGGCCGGCCCCCTGCGGAATCAGATAGGCGTGCTCGCGCCGGATCCGCAGGGTGTCGCACCACCCGTCCGTGATCACCAGCACCGGGGCCCCGGGCGGGAAGTCCTCCGCCCGCTGCAGCAGGTCGATGCCCGGCTGCAGCTCGGTCCCGCCGCGCCCGCGGACCCGTACCCGGCCCGCGATCTCGGTGGGCGGCAGGTAGCCCGCGTCGTACGGCGCCGCGTCGCAGAAGACCACGCGGGCCGCCGGTACGTCGCGGGCCTGCGCGTACGAGGCGATCGCGCCCAGCGCCTTGCCGAGGAGGGCGGCGTTCATCGACCCCGAGGTGTCGAGCACCACGCCGAAGGTGCAGCGGGCGATCTCCTCGGGCGGGAAGTACCGGCCCGCCCGCGGGATGTCCGGGGTGGACGCCTGGCGGCGGGCCGGGCGCGCGTAGGACCGTACGGCCACGGGGCGCGGCACGAACTCGTCGAACCAGCGGGCGAGCCGGGCGTCCCAGGGCACCGGCGGGTGCGCCAGGGCCCGGATCTCCTGGATCAGCCCGGCGGGCAGCAGGCCGCGCTCCCCGTACGTGTGCAGATCGAAGCCCTGGACCAGGCCGCGCCGGTAGAAGTCGTCCAGGTCCGTGTACGGGAGGCTGCCGGTGTGGGGCAGCGGCTCGCCCAGGATGTCCCCGAGGCCCTTGCCGCGCAGGGTGGCCAGGCGCCGCATCCGGCGCACGTCGGTGACGATGCGGTCGTAGACCTCCTCGACGGACAGGTCCTTCAGCGCCGGGTCGTGGAGCAGCCCGGCCGGCATCTCGCCGACGCCCATCTCCACGAGCCAGCCGTTGACCACGTAGTCGGCGGCCACGTTGTGCAGGTACGGGTCCCGGGCTCCGCGGCGCTCGCCGTGGCGCAGGGCGGCGTGCAGCATCTCGTGGGCCAGGACGAACCGCCATTCCTCGTCCTCGAACGTGCGCAGCGGGTTGATGTAGATCTCCCCGGCCGTGGCACTGACGGCGGCGACGGAGATCCCGTTGGTGCGGGCCAGCTCGACGTCGGCGACGATCTTCAGACCGCTGGCGAGCCCGCCGAGGAGCGGGTACGAGGAGACGAACCAGTTCAGGGCCCGGTCCCACGGGCGCTGCGCCACGCGTTCCCCCGTGACCCGGTCGCGGCGCCCGCCGGCCACCTCCATGGCCGCGGAGACACTGCGGGTCAGGGCGTGCGCGAAGGCGGTCTCCCAGTCGGGGACCGCCGAGCCGTTCCACGCGCGCCAGGTGACCAGGAGCTGGTCGGGACGGTCACCAGCGGTGCCGCAGAGTTCCAGGGCGGCGGGGATGCCGTCGCGGCGCCAGCGGGCCGCGAGCAGTTCCTCGTCGCCGCCGGGGTACTCGGCGGGGAGGTCGTCCGGGGGCCGGACGGTCGGCTGGGTCAGCAGGAAGCGGTTGACGACGGCGCAGCGGGCGGCGAGGTCGAAGCGGTCGGGCTGTACCCGGTCCTCCCGGTCCGCGGCCGGGACGTGGCCGAAGCCGAGGTGGAGCAGGGCGTGGGCGAGGGCCCAGGCCCAGGTGCGGGGCTCGGCGCGCAGTCCGGAGCGGACGTGGAGGACGCCGTTGGAGTCCACGGCGACCAGGCCCGCGGCGGGGGTCGCCGGGCACTTGGGCTGCTGGCACACGCTCCCGCCGACGGCGGCGAGGGCCGGGTTCCGCTTGACCAGGGCGAGCCCCTCGGCGAAGGCCTGGGCGGCGGGATCGGACGGGGTCTTCTTCTGCGGGCGGGGGCGCGCCCCGCTCACCGGCGGGCCTCGACCAGCCGCGGCATGTCCCGGGCGGCCTCGACGAGGAACCAGGAGGGCAGCACGGGGAGGCCGTCGGCGTCGTCGGCGATGACGGTCTGGGCCACCTCCACGGAGATCTCGGCGAGCTGGACCAGCAGTGCCTTGGCGCGGTAGGCGGTCTGGCGCAGGGTGGGCGAGACGTGCTCGCGCTGTGCGGGCAGTTCCTTGATCAGGCGGCCCCGGAAGGCCTCGGCGAGGTAGTAGAGCAGATCGCGGTCGGCGGGGCGGGTGGGCCAGGAGGCGTCGCCCTTCATGATCGCCTCGATGCCGAAGCTGTGCCGGACGATCTTGGCGTAGCCGCAGAAGGAGACGGCGTGCGCGGGGGTGAGGGTGCCGTGCACGATCACTTTGAGGGTCTGCTCGTCCAGGCCGGCGCCGAAGGAGTGCAGGGCGTCGGAGAGCATGTGCCAGGAGCGCGGGGTGGAGAAGGGCTCCTCGGTCTTGGGCGGCTGCGACCAGAGGTGGTCGGGGCGGTCGGTGAGGTAGTCCGTGACCCAGGGGTGGATGCCGTGCTCCCCGGCCCAGACCAGCCAGTCCTGTGCGGACGCCTGGAGGTGGACGTGGGTGAGGCGGTTGACGAGCGCGGAGGCGATCGGCCGGGCCAGCGCGTTGTCGGTGGCCCGGTTGCCCGCGCCGATGACGATGGAGCCCACCGGGAGCTCGTAGGAGCCGATCCGGCGGTCGAGGATCAGCGAGTAGAAGGCCTTCTGGACGTCCGGGCCCGCGGCGTTGAGCTCGTCGAGGAAGAGGCAGTACGGCTCGTCGCGGGCGATGGCCTCCGGCGGGCAGAAGACCGACCGGCCGTCGCGGATCTGCGGTACGCCGATCAGGTCCTCGGGGGCGAGCTGGGTGCCGAGCAGGCTGACGCACTCCAGTCCCAGCGAATCGGCGAACTTCCGTACGAGCGAGGACTTTCCGATACCGGGAGCCCCCCAGAGGAACACGGGCCGCACGGTGGCGAGGCCGAGCAGAAGTTCGGGGATCTGAGCGGGGGTGACGGTGACGGCAGCCTGCACGGGCGTGGATGTCCTCGGGGTGTGACGGGTGTGTGGTGCGGCCAGTCTCGCCGCACCGCACACCCCGGGGCATCCGGTTTTCCCCCGCCCGACCGGTCCGCGACGGCGGGGCGGTCAGGTTTCGAGGAGGTGCTTGAGCTTCGCCTCGCCCCGGGGCATCTCCTTGCGGACCATGGGCCTGACCACGAGGGGTACGAGGGCCCGGCCCAGGCCGTGGCCCTCGAAGTCGACGTCCAGGGTGACGCGTGAGCGGGTGCCGCCC
Organism: Streptomyces sp. NPDC054932; assembly: GCF_053610205.1. Lineage (NCBI taxonomy): Bacteria > Bacillati > Actinomycetota > Actinomycetes > Kitasatosporales > Streptomycetaceae > Streptomyces > Streptomyces sp. NPDC054932. Next base: position 33,129 of record NZ_JBSGXU010000006.1, read on the forward strand.
TCGAGGGGTTCGATGGTGCCGCGCACATCGGGCCGTACCGGCCCGTCGATGCCGTGCACGTGCCAGCTCCGGGGCGGGTCGAGCTCCACGAACTCCATGGTCGTGGGGACCCTGCGGCGGCCGATCTGCCGGGTGACGAGGACCCTCGATCCGACGTGGACGGGGAGGTCGCCGATCGGGACGGCCGACACGGCGCTGTCCTGCCATTCCGGCAGGTGCGTGGGGTCCGTCAGGTACGAGTAGACGTCCTCGGGCCTGCGGTCGATGTCGATGCTCTTCCTCATCGCGGACATGGCGACCCCTTGGCGCCCCCCTGGCTGTCCCCTCCCTCCACGCTACCCCGCGGGCGATACAGCGGCGCGGTGCTTCTTCGCAGACATGGCGGCGTACACGAGGACTCCGGCGAAGAGGAACAGCACGCCCTGGTAGACGGCCGCGTGGCCGGAGCCGGCGACCAGCCACATCGAGAAGCCGAAGGCGAGGGCGGCGAGGACGCCGTCGCGGGCCAGGCGGCCGGGGTGGACCCGCTCGCGCTGCCCGGAGAGCAGGAAGTGGATCTGCGCGGCGGTGGCGAGCAGGTAGGGGACGGTCGCCGTGAAGGTGGTGATCAGGACCAGGCTCTCGAAGACTCCCCGGGTGCCCGCCGTGTAGTTGTAGACGGTGAGGGCGGAGGCCAGCGCGACGGTGACGATCACGCCGACGACGGGCACGCCGCGCTTCTTCGTCTCGAAGGCCTTCGGGAAGAGCCCGTCCTTGGCGGCGGCGTACGGGGTCTGCGCGCTGAGCAGGGTCCAGCCGTTGAGGGCCCCGAGCATCGAGATCACGGCGGCGCAGGCGACCACGGTGCCGCCCCAGGTGCCGCCGGCCCCTCCGTCCGCGGAAAACATGGCGTTGACGGCGTCGGTGAAGGGGGCGGTGGAGGAGACCAGCCGGTCGTGGGCGACCAGGCCGAAGACGGCGACGGTGCCGAGCAGGTACACGGTGGCTGCGCCCACGGTGCCCAGGACGGTGGCCCGGCCGACGTTGCGGGCCGGGTCGCGGACCTCGCCGGCGCTGACGGTGGCGGACTCGACGCCGAGGTAGCTGAAGAGCAGGATCGCCGCGGAGGCGGAGACGGCGCCAGCGGCGCTCTGGTCGGTGGCCCGGAAGGGGCCGAGGTTCGCGGCGTCGAAGAAGAACAGCCCGCCCACGGCCACCAGGAGCAGCGGGGCGAACTTCAGTACGGTGGCGACGACTTGCACCGCGCCGACGTAGCGGGTGCCCGCCAGGTTGGCGAGGGCCGGGAGCCACTGGACGGCGAGCGCGGCCAGGCACATGGACCACTTGTGGGCGCCGATGCCGGGGAGGAGCACGGAGAGGTAGCCGACGGCCGCGACGGCCAGGGCGGCGTTCGAGACCCAGGCGGTGATCCAGTAGCTCCAGGCCGCGAGGAAGCCGGCGAAGTCGCCGAAGGCGGCGCGGGCGTAGACGTAGGGGCCGCCGGTCTGCGGGTGGCGCTCGGCGAGCCGGCCGAAGACCAGGGCGAGGGCGATCGCGCCGAGGGTGAGGACGGCGAAGGCGACGAGGCTGATGGTGCCGAAGGGGGCCACCGAGGCGGGCAGCAGGAAGATTCCGCCGCCGATGATGTTGCCCATGACCAGGCAGGTCGCGACGGGCAGCCCGAAGCGGCGCGCGTGGGGGTCGCGACCCTGCTCGGGGGGTGCGGCGGCCTCGGCGGGCAGGGTTGCGGTGCTGGTCATCGGTGGTGCGCCTCTGGGTGTCTCACATGCTGGGCAGGTCAACACATGGTTGACCACCACCAAGGCGCCACAAAATCAGCGGATTTCGTCCCGTGCGACGGTCCCTGCGGAAGGAAAGATTCCGCTGTCGACCCCCTCCGACGGGGAATCCTGCGAGGCCCCGGCGGAAGGCTCGGCGGACTGCCCCGCGAGCGGAGCCACCGGCACCTGCGGACCCTCCGCCTCCCGCAGCCAGCGCCGCAGCACGGCGTGCACCGCCTCCGCGCCGACCAGTTCCCGCCCGGGGCCGAGGTCGGGGTCGGGGTCGGACAGGACCGTGGGCCACATCAGGAACGGCTGCCCCTGTTCCCCGCCCAGCCCGCCGTGCGAGCCGATCTGCTCCTCGAAGGCGTGCACCGCACCCGTCCGCGGGTCGTACGCCGAGTTCACCATGATGTCGGCCACGTGCGGGAACCCGTCGGTCCGGCGCACGGCCTCCGCCGCGCCGGGACCGAAGGGAGCCAGCAGCTCCTCCGCCTCCCCCGGGACGTCCAGCCGGGCCACCCTCCCGTCCCGGCCCATCACCAACCCGTCCACCAACAGGAACCCCACGCCCGGATGGTTCGCCAGGGTCGCCAGCAGGGCGGGGTGCGCGCGTTCGATGCGCGCCCGCGAAGCCCGGCCGGGGATGTCCGGGAAGGAGATCAGGGCGAGGTTGCCCGAGGCCAGCACGACCGGGTCCGAGCCCGGCCCCGGGTGGGCCTCCTCGCCCTCCTCCACCGGCCGGTGCAGCGCCGCGAGCACGGCCGCCCGGGCCTCGGCCCCGCTGCGGGTGCGTCCGGCCCGGCGCGAGACCGGCAGCCCGCAGCCCGCCCGGACCAGGTCCTTCAGGGTCAGCCCGTACCGCCCGAGGAAGGTCTCCCCCGGGCTCTGGCCGTGATCGGAGAGCAGCACGATCCGGTACCGGCGCGGAGCGTGCTCGGCGACCCGGGCGATCAGCGCGAGGCTCCGGTCCAGCCGCTCCAGCACCCGGTCGGTGTCCCGCCCGCGCGGACCCGAGTGGTGCGCGACCTCGTCGTAGGCCACCAGGTCGGCGTAGACCGCAGAACGGCCGGCGAGCATGTCGCCGATCACGGCCGCGACCACCACGTCCCGCTCGACCACCGTCGCGAAGGCCCGGATGAGCGGGTAGAGCCCGCCGCGCGACACCCGCGGCCGGTCCCCGCGGATCCGCGCCCGCAGCGACTGGCCGATCTCGCGGGCCGCCTCGGCCACGAAGGACACGGCCGTGCGGACGGCGTTGGCCGGATCGGAGAAGTACACGAAGTAGCCCGCGCGGGACCGGTTGGCCCGCCCCCGCCGGGCCGACACCGAGAGCACCAGCGCCAGCTGGTCGGCGCCGCCGCTGAACAGATTGCCCCGGCTCGCCCCGTCGAAGGTGAGCAGTCCGCCGTCCCCGGTCCGCTCGACGGCCCGCCGCTGGAGTTCGGCGGCGCTGGTCGGCCGGTTGCAGACCATCACCTCGCCGGTGTCCTTCTCGTACCAGCGGAAGGCGGGCACGTCGAAGTTGGAGCCGTGCAGGATGCCGAGCTGGCTGGCGCCGGTCTGGCTCGACCAGTCCGTACGCCAGGACCGGGCGCGGTGGCTGCGGTCCAGCAGGCCGGCGACGGTGGGCATCAGCCCGCTGCCGCACGCGTGGCGCAGCACCTCGTACCCCACGCCGTCCAGCTGGAGCAGCAGCAGCCCGGGCGGGGCCTCGGCGGCGCGGGCCGGGCCCGCCCTGCCCTGCCTGCGGCGGCGCCGGTCGGCGAGCCGGTAGAGCCGGCGCCGGTACGCCTCGTCGTCGCGCACCGCGAGCGCGGTGGAGGTCGCCGACGCCACCGCGGACATCACGGCGGCGACGACCACCGCGGTCTCAGGGGCCACCTCGCTGCGCCCGGCCGGGATCAGGCTGAGCGCTATCAGCAGGAGGGAGCCGTTGAGGAAGAAGACGAGCAGCCCGAGCACGAGGGCGGGCACCAGCAGCAGGGCCCGGACGAGCACCGGCCAGACCAGTGCGCTGAGCAGGCCGAAGGCGCCGGCACCCCAGGCGGCGGTCAGCCCGATCTGCGTGATGCTGGCTCCGTCGGCGGACTGGAGGCGGAAGTCCGGCAGGATCCCGGCCAGGGCGAGCATGGTGAGGGTGGACACCGACCAGACCAGCAGCACGCGCACCAGGGCGCTGCCCGCGGTCCGCCACCGTCCTCGCCCCACGCCGCCACCTCCCGCGAGCCCGTCCGCCTTCAAGGCTCGCACAGGCCGGCCCGCCCGGTCGGGCAGGACGGACGGCGCACGGGAGTGCGGAGCGGTGGGTCAGGTGCCGTCGTAGCCGGCGGTCGGCATGGACAGCCGGCGGTGCACCTCGGCCTTCATCGCGGCGGTGTAGCGGGGCTCCTCGCCCCCGGCGGTCTCCAGCCGTACGCCGCGCCGATCGCACTCGGCGGTGAACTCCTCGACGGAGCGCAGCGCGCGGGCCAGCACCCGCTGGTTGGCGGCGACGAAGAGGTCGGCCCGGCCGGTGTCGATGGCGGACCAGAGCCCGCAGTGGTCGGCGCGCAGCCCGTACACCAGCAGCTGCTTCGTCACGACGTAACCCCGGTCGGCGGCCCAGCGCGCGCACACGGCGTGCTGGCCGCGGGTGTCCACGGCGAAGGGGTCGGCATCCAGGTCCTCGAGCGGGGCCAGACTGGCGATCGTGGCCACGCGCAACTCTTCCATGCCGCCGGACCCTACTCCGATACTCCGCGGTAGAGGAGGGGGTGGCCGGGATCCGGTTCCGAGCGGCCGCGCGGGGCAGCCTCTAGGCTCGTGAACGGGGTGCGAGGGAGGGAGGACCGGGTGCCGGTGGAGATCACCTGGTGGGGTCATGCCACGTGCACCGTCGAGGACTCCGGGGTCCGGCTGCTGACGGACCCGCTGTTCGCTCGCCGGCTGGCACATCTGCGCAGGCGGCGCGGGGCGGCGCCCCCGCCCGAGGCCGCCGTGGCGGACGCGGTGCTTGTCTCGCACCTGCACGCCGACCACCTGCATCTGCCGTCGCTGGCGCGGCTCGCGCCCGGCACCCGGCTGCTGGTGCCCCGCGGCGCGCGCCGGGCGGTGCCGGGGCTGGCGCGGGTCGCCGGGCTGCGCGGACTGGCGGTGACGGAAGTGGTGCCGGGCGACGAGGTCGCCGTACGGGACGGGGTACGGGTCCGGGCGGTGGCCGCGCGGCACGACGGACGGCGGCTGCCGTTCGGGCCGCACCGCTGCCCGGCGCTCGGGTACGTGGTGCGGGGCGCGGCGCGGACCTACTTCGCCGGGGACACCGGGCTGTTCGACACGATGGCCGAGGAGGTCGGAGCGGTGGACGTGGCCCTGCTGCCGGTGGGCGGCTGGGGTCCGTACCTGGGACCGGGGCACCTGGACGCGGGGCGGGCGGCGCAGGCGCTGGCCCGGCTGGCGCCCGCGGCGGCCGTTCCGGTGCACTACGGAACCTTCTGGCCGGTCGGGATGGACGCGGTGCGGCCGCACGAATTCCACGCGCCGGGCGAGGAGTTCGAGCGGTACGCGCGGCAGCTGGCGCCGAAGGTCACCGTGACCGTGCCGCGCCACGGCGAGCGGGTGCGGCTGCCGTGACGTGGCGCGAGCTCGCGGCGGCGGCCGGCCAGGTGCCGCCTGAGAGCACCCAGCAGGCGGTGGGATATCCGGCGCTGTTCATGCTGGTGGCGCTGGGCGCGCTGGTACCCGTCATCCCGACGGGGGCGCTGGTGAGTTCGGCGGCGGTGGTGGCCTTCCACCACCAGTCGCCGCCCTTCGGGGTGCTGCTGGTGTTCGGGGTGTCGGCGCTGGCGGCGTTCACCGGGGACCTGGCCCTGTACTGGCTCGGGCAGCGCGGGGTGCGGTCGCGGGGCGGCTCGCCCTGGCTGGAGGCGCTGCGCGGCCGGGCCACGCCGGAGCGGCTGGAGCAGGCGCGGACGAAGCTGGACGAGCACGGGGTGCAGGTCCTGGTCCTGTCGCGGCTGGTTCCGGCGGGCCGGATCCCGGTGATGCTGGCCTGCCTCCTGGCGCAGGTGCCGCTGCGCCGCTTCGCGCGCGGCGACGCCCCGGCGTGCCTGGCCTGGGCGGCGACCTACGGCCTGATCGGCATCCTGGGCGGCACCCTCTTCGCGGAGCCCTGGAAGGGCGTGGCCATGGCGGTCGGCCTGGCCCTCGCGATCAGCGCGGGCCCCACGCTGTGGCGGCGCCTGCGGTCACAGCCCTGAGCCGGCCTCCGGGGCGGGCCCGTGCCCCGGCCGCGCGGCCGGCGGCGGGAAGGCGAGACCCGTCGGCGTGTTGAGGCCGGTGAAGGCGAGCGTGACCTGGCCGCCGCCGCTCTCGCGGACCCGCACCACCCGGTTGTTGAAGCCGTCGGCCACGTAGAGGCCGCCGGAGCCGTCGAGCGCGAGCCCCAGCGGGGAGCTCAGGCCGGTGGTGGGCACGGTGCTCTGCGGACCGCTGCCCGCGGCCACCCTCACCACGCGGTTGTTGCCGCTGTCGGCGACGTAGAGGTCACCGGCGGCGTTGAGGGCCAGCCCGGTCGGCTGGGAGAGGCCCGCGGTGGGCACGGTGGTCTGGCCGCTCCCGTCCACGGCGACCTTCACGACGCGGTCGTTGACGAAGTCGGAGACGTACAGGTGCCCGCCGGGCGCCCACGCCAGTCCCCAGGGGTGCAGCAGCCCGGTGGTGGGAACGGTCGACTGGCCCCCGCCGCCTGCGGACACCTTCACGATGCGGTCGTTGAAGCTGTCGGCGATGTAGAGGTTCCCGGCCGGGTCGAGGGCTAGCCCGAGCGGGCGCGACAGGTCGGCCGTGGGAACGACGGACTGCTCCCCGCCGTTCGGGGGCAGGACGAGCACCCGGTTGTTGCCCGTGTCGGAGACGTACAGCCGTCCCGCGGCGTCCCAGGCCATGCCGGTCGGCCGCACCAGCCCGTCGAGGGGGACGGTGCTCTGGTCGCCGCCGTCCGCGGGCAGGGCCACCACCCGGTTGTTGCCGTAGTCGGACACGTACAGGGGCGGGCGGGCGGGCGACGACCGTACGTCACCGGGCTGCGCGGCGCCCGCCGCCGCCACCGGGAGCGCGCAGAGCACCAGCAGCCCCACAGCGGCGGCCAGCCGGCGGGTCCACCGCCGGGCGGCCGGGGGTCCGGTCGTTCGAGACTCGGCCGTCATGCGTTCCACGACTCACCCACCTGATCCGGACGGCCGGCCCGGTGCCGTGCCCCCGACGACCCTAGGAACCGCCGTCGGCCGGTGCGGGAGCCACGCCAACGGCGCGGGCGCCGCCACTCCAATGCCCCGCGTGCGGGCCCGTACGGCGGGCGGACGCTCAGACGGTGGGGAGCTCGAGGCCGGTGTAGATCTGGTTGAGGAGTGTGGGCAGCAGGGCCTGGGCCGTGGTCCGCCCGTCCGGCGACAGCGTCAGGTTCGTCCAGACGACGAGCGTGACGTCGTTGTCGGGGTCGTGGCCGATGAAGGAGTTGAAGCCGGGCAGTTCACCGCCGTGGTAGTACATCGCCGCGTTCGGGCCGAAGCTCTGGTGGGCGATGCCGTAGCCGTACTTCCGGCCGTCGGGCGCGTCCGGGTTCTCGGCCTGCGGGCTGTCCAGCCACTGCCGCTGGGTCGCGGGGTTCAGGACCTCGCCCGTCACCAGCGCCCGGATCCAGGTGACCAGGTCCTGCGCGGTGGAGACGGCTCCGCCCGCGGCGGTGGCGTAGGAGGGGTTCTGGTGGGTGTAGTCGATGGGCGCGAGCTCCCCCGCCTCCGCCGCCTCGCGCACGGCGGCCGGGTAGGGATCGTCGACCAGGGCGTAGCTGGTGTCGCCGTACATGTAGCCGTGGGCGTGGGGCTCGGCGAGGGTCCGGTCGTGGAGGCCCGGCAGTGACGTTCCCGCGAGGCCCAGCGGGGTGAACAGCCGGTCCCGGAACTGCTGGGCGAGGGGGCGGCCGCCGGCCTTCTCGGCGACGAGGCCGAGCAGGGCGTAATTGGTGTTGGAGTACTCGTGGTCGGCGTCGGGTGCGAAGTTCGGCGGCCGCCGGAAGGCGATGGCCAGGACGTCCTGGGGGGAGTACGCCTTCCCCGGGTCTGCGTCCAGGGCGGCGGTGAGTTCGGGGGCGCTGGTGTAGTCGTAGAGCCCGCTGCGCATCCTGAGCAGTTCGGCCACGGTGATGTTCGCGCCGTTCGGCACGCCCTCGACGTACTTGGACACCGGATCGGCCGGCCGGAGCTTCCCGTCCTGGGCGAGGAGCATGATCAGCGCTGCGGTCATGGTCTTGGTGCCGGAGGCGATCCGGAAATGGTCCTGGGGGTCCGGCGGCCGGTGCGCGCCGCGCTCGGCGGTGCCGACGACGGCCCGGAAGGTCCCCTGCGGGGTGCGGAGCAGCACGACCGCGCCGGGCACCATGAGCTTCTTCGCCACGCTTTCGACGGAGGCCCGGAAGGCGGCCGGATCGATGGGCCTCAGCGCCGAGGGGTCGGGGGCCCGGGTGCCCGACGCCGTGGAGGGGGTGGCCGACGGATCGGCGAGGGCCGGGGCGGCCGGCTCGGCGGGAAGGGCGCCACCAGCGACGATGAGGGCCGGGCAGGGCGTCGGCAGCAGGGCTCGGGAGGTCTTCATGCACGCATCACAGCCGTTGCACTCGGCCCCCGAGGCAGGTGGAACCGTCCAATTTTAACGCTTCCGCCCTCGCAGGAGGCGCCGGGAGCCGCCCTTCGGCAACGGCCCGGCAGGGTCGGGATCGGGACAGTCCCCGACCGGGGGATGGACCTCAAGCGCGGTTGAGTTCGTAGGGTCTTGCCCAGCGCACAAACCTGCACGGCACACGGGGAGTTGATCCGTCATGGAGTATTCGCACGACGACGCCGAACTGGTCCGCCAGCCCATCGGCTACTGGAGCTGGGCCGCCTACGACGCGGTCGTCAACCGCACCCGGGGCGCGCTCGCCGAGCTCGGCACCACCCAGCCGCAGTGGTGGATCCTCGCCCGGGTCGCACTGGCCGGCGACGAGGTCCGGACCCGGGACGAGGTGACCGAGACCCTGCGGGGCTACCTCGCGGTGGGCGGTCAGGCACTGGCCGAGGAGATCGACTCGGTCATCGTCCAGGGCTGGATCACCCAGGACGCCGCAGGACGCCTGGAAATGACCCCCGAGGGCCGGGAGTTCTTCGACAGGGCTGCGGCCCTGCAGAAGGAGCTGTGGGACGAGCGGCACGCGGACATCTCCGACGAGGAGTACCTGATCACCCTCAAGGTGCTCCAGCGGTTCATCCACAACGTGGGCGGCAAGGCCTGGCACCACTGAGGGCGCTCCCGCAGGCCCGGCCCGGGGCCGCGGCGGCGGCCGGTTTCCGTTCTCGGCCAAAGACCTGACGCCCGGCCCGGGGCCGACCTATGGTGACGGTTCGATCTTGGAGCTACGGGAGGGCGACGGATGACCGTCGACGGTTTCGAACTGCTCGCCGAGGCGCACGACTACCTGCTGGCCGCCGTGCGCGGCGTCCCCGACGGGGCATGGGGGGATCCGACACCGTGCACGGAGTGGACGGTGCGTCAGGTGCTGAACCACGCGCGCCTGGACCAGCAGGCGCTGGTCATGCAGATCACGGGGGTCGCGCCGGCGACAGACCCGTTCGAGCCCGCGGACGCCACGTCCGACCGTCCGGTCGCGGAGCTGGCGGCGGTGCTGGGGGAGGCCGCCGCGGCATGGGACTCGGGGCGGGACGCCGAGAGCGTGCCCACCCCGATGGGTCCGATGCCGGCCGGCATGGGTGCCGCCGCCGCGGCGCTCGACGCGGGCATCCACGCCTGGGACATCGCCCGGGCCACCGGGCAGGACCTGCCGCTGACCGAGGAGATGGCCGGGGCGCTGGAGGACATCGCGGCGAGGATCGTCGACTTCGTCCGCGACTCGTTCGGGAAGTACGCGCCCCCGCTGGCCACCGCGCAGGGGGCGACCCGCGCCGAGCGGCTCCTCGCGTTCACCGGGCGCGACCCGCACTGGTCCCGCTGACCGTGTGCCGCCGCCGATCCCGCGGCCGGGGCGCCGCCCCGGCCGCGGGATCAGCCGTCGGGCAGCGTCCGGGAGGCGCCGATCGGAAGGTCCCAGAGGTCCTCGCGGGGCAGCCCGGCCCGGGACCAGGCGGCCAGGGTGCGGTGCAGGGGTTCCATGACCGGCTCCGCGGACAGCACGAAGGTGGCCCAGTGCATGGGGGCCATCCGGCGGGCCCCGAGGTCCAGGCAGGCCCGGACGGCCTGCTCCGGGTCGGCGTGGACGTCGCCGAGCCACCAGCGCGGGGCGTAGGCGCCGACGGGCAGGAGGGCGAGGTCGATGCCGGGGTGACGGCGGCCGATCTCGCCGAACCAGTGCCCGTGGCCGGTGTCGCCCGCGAAGTAGACCTTCCGCGGGGCCGCGCTCAGTGTGTCGGTGAGGATCCAGCCGCCCCACAGGGACCGGCAGGTGTCGATCAGCGACCGCTTCGACCAGTGGTGGGCGGGAACGAACTCGAAGCGTACGCCGCCCAGTTCGGCCGATTCCCACCAGTCGAGGTCGGTGACCCGGGTGAAGCCGCGGCGGCGGAACCAGCCCGCCAGGCCGGCCGGTACGAAGAGGGCCGTCTGCCGGGGCAGCCGCTTGAGGGTGGGGGCGTCGAGGTGGTCGTAGTGGTTGTGGCTGATCACCACCGCGTCCACCGGCGGCAGCTCCTCCCAGCGCACCCCGACGGGAGTCATCCGGGCCGGGGTGCCGAGGATCCGCCGGGACCAGACGGGGTCGGTCAGTACCGTCAGCCCGCCGGTCCGCAGCACCCAGCTCGCGTGTCCGGCCCAGGTGACGCAGACGGTGCCGGGGGGCGCGGCGGGCAGCGGGCCCGGCTCGTACGGCAGGTCCGGAATACCGCGCAGCCCCTCGGGTCCGGGCCGGAAGGCGCCCTCACGGGCGAGGCGGGCGAAGGCACGGACCCCGGGGAGCGGGGCGGTCAGCCGGTCCGCGAAGGAGCGCGGCCAGCGGCGGTGCTCACCGAGCGGGCGCGGGGCGGCCGGACGGTCCGGCTCCGGCGGCCGGGGGGCAGGGGCCGGGGCAGGGGCAGAGGAAGCGGGGCCGGCGGCGGCGGGGGCAGCAGCAGGGGCGGCGAGATCCGTCCGGTCCCTCATCGCGAAGTCTCCGTTCACCGGGGTCGGAGGTCAGGCCAGCCCGGCCAGTACTGATCCGAGGAGTGCCAGGGAGTCGCGTACGTGCGGGAGCGCGAGCGGATCGCGGGCGGTGAGCGCGGCCAGCCGCTCCTGCGGGGTGGCGCCCAGCAACGGCCCGGTGGACAACCGCACCCGCAGCGCGCCCAGTTCGTCGGCGAACCGCTGCCCGCCGGGCGTGGGCGCGCCGAGCCGGCCGCCGAGCCAGTCCTCCAGTTCCATGGCGTCGCCGACCCCCTGCCGGGCGAGTCCGGCGCGCAGCGGCGTGAGGTCCGCGTAGAGGTGCCGGCCGGCCTGCGGGGGGCGGGCCAGCGCTCCGGCCTCCAGCAGCCGGCGGTGCGCGGCGGCGGCCACGACCCCGTGCAGGGCCGCGGCGGCGCGAGCCCGTCCGGCGACGGCGTCGGGTTCGTCGAGGGCGTGGGCGGCGGCCCCCGCCACGGGTCCGGCGACCATCGCTCCGGTGGCGGTGAGCACGTCGAGGGTGCGGGCGCGCAGCCAGGTCCCGCGCGGGGTGTCGGGGAAGCGGACGACGGCGGCGGGCCAGCCGGCGGGCAGCAGCGCCCCGGACAGGTCCATGAGGACGGCCGCCTGTTCGGGAAGCATTTCGGCGGGGCTCAGGACCAGGGTGTCGCGGGGGCGGTGGACGGTGTCGCGCCAGCTCTCGTCGCTGACGACGAACAGCCCGGCGGATTCGGCGGCCTCGCACGCCTCGCGCAGCATCTCGGGCGGCGGCACGGTCGCGGTGGGGTCGTCGGCGACCGACAGCAGCAGGACCCGCGGGTCGCCGCCCTCGGCGCGCACCCGCCGCACGGTCTCCAGCAGGGCGTAGGGGTCCGGTACGCCGCCGCACTCGGCCGGGGTCGGCACGTGATAGGCCCGCCGCCCCAGCAGCCGGACCTGCGGGGTCCACCAGGCGGGGCAGGGCCGGGGCAGCATCACGTCGCCCCCGTACGCCCCGATGAGGGCCAGGAGCAGTGCGGGAGCGCCGGGGCCCGCGGCCACGTTCTCCGGTGAGGTGGCCAGTCCGCGCCGCCCCCAGTGCCGGCAGGCGGCCTCCCTCACGGGTTCGCCGCCGCCCGGGGGCTCGGGGGCTGCGCGTCCGGCGGCCGCGGCGAGGACGGAGACAAGCTCGGGGAGCACGGGCAGGCCCGGCTGGGGGGCGGGTGGGCCGTACCGGACCGGTCCGCGGCCCTCCGCCGCCGTGCGCTGCATCCCCACCACCGCTTCCCGCCTTCCGCGCTCGCCCTGCCACGCCCGACGGGCCCCGCGACGCCCCGCCGGATCTGACCTTTATACGATTATTTACGGCTGTATGCCTGTTGTGCGGGATCCCCACCCGTGCGCGTCAACCCTTCCGCCCCACCATCGCGAGGAGCCGGGTCTGCGCGTCGGCCCCCGCCGGGACCTCCACCGGCTCGTCGTACGCACCACTGGCCGCGAGCCCGTCGGCGTACGGCATGATCTCCTTGATCGAGAACTCGACGAGACTGTCGGGCAGCCGGTCCTCGGCGCCGATGCCGCGGGCCAGGTCCCAGGTGTGCACGACGCAGTCGGCGGTCAGCTCCGAGCAGTACGCCGACCCGAGCGCGGGCCCGTACGAGAGGCGCACGGTCCGGTCCATCGCGCCGGACGCGGCGAAGGCGGCGTGCGCGGCGGCCGAGGCCCGGTCCCAGGCCGCGACCGGGTCGTCGCCCAGGACGTCACCGGAGAAGCGGCCCTCCAACTCCTCGACGGTGCGGCCCTCGGCGACCAGCGGCGGGATCCAGAGCTGCTCCGCGGTGACGTGGTTGACCAGCTCGCGCACGTTCCATTCCGTGCACGGGGTCGGCCCGCCCCACTGGCCGCCGGTCACCTCGCGCACCCGCTCGCCGAAGAGCCTCAACGCCTCGGCGTGCCGTTCGAGCAGCGCGTCCGTCATGACCTTCACCGCCCTCCGCCATGGGGATGTGCCCCCTGCAGCAACTCTCCTCGCACCCGCATGACCCTGCCACCGACCAGCCCAACCCCTTTGGCCCACAAGGGTGGCGTCCACATGTCAAAACATATATCTCAGATGGCGAACTGATCACCTACCGTGGGACCAACGCTTCGACGACGAAACGAAGAGGGGTCCGGTCGTGAACGCCGCCAAGGAGACCGCCGTCTACACGCACGGCCACCACGAGTCGGTCCTGCGCTCGCACCGCTGGCGCACCGCCGAGAACTCCGCCGCGTACCTGATCGGCGAGCTGCGCCCCGGCATGCGGGTGCTGGACGTCGGCTGCGGCCCCGGCACGATCACCGCGGACCTGGCGGAACTGGTCGCACCGGGCGGCCGGGTCACCGCCGTCGACGCAGCCGGGGACGTCCTGGAGCAGGCCCGCGCGCACGCTCAGGAGCGCGGCCTGGGCGATGTCGTGTCCTTCGCCGCCGCCGACGTCCATGCGCTGGACTTCCCGGACGATTCCTTCGACGTGGTCCACGCCCACCAGGTGCTGCAGCACGTCGGCGACCCGGTGCAGGCGCTGCGCGAGATGCGGCGGGTCTGTCGGCCGGGCGGGATCGTGGCCGCGCGCGACGCCGACTACGCGGCGATGACCTGGTACCCGGCCGCGCCGGGCCTGGACGACTGGCTGGACCTGTACCGCCGGGTGGCCCGCGCCAACGGCGGTGAACCGGACGCCGGCCGCCACCTGCGGGCCTGGGCCCGGGAGGCCGGCTTCACCGACGTGGCCTCCTCCGCGACGGCCTGGTGCTTCGCCACCCCGGAGGAGACCGCCTGGTGGTCGGCCCTGTGGGCGGACCGCACCCGGGCCTCCGCGTACGCGGCCGTCGCCACCGGCGGCGGCCACACGACGGCCGCGGGCCTGACGGCGGTCGCCGACGCCTGGCGCACGTGGGGCGCGGACCCCGACGCCTGGTTCTCGGTCCTGAACGCCGAGATCCTGTGCCGGGCCTGATCCTGCGCCGGGGCCTGATCCTGACCCGGGCCTGACCCCGGGACCGCCGCTAACCCGGCGGCCGCATGCTGAAGTCGTAGCGGGCGGGCAACGGGCAGTCTGTGAGGGCGGACCAGACCTCGGACAGGGTTTCCTCGCCCTCCCGCAGGTCCGGAAGTTCGAAGCCGTCCTCGAAGACCCGGCGGGCCGCCCGGACGTGGCCCTCCGCCGCGAGCAGCCTGGCCGCCAGCAGGCGGAAGCGGCCCTGCTCGCGCAGGGCCGGCCGGAGCCGGTCCCAGACGGCGCGGGCCTGCGGCAGGCGGCCGGCCGCGAGGAGGGCGGCCATCGCCTCCTGGCCGAGCGCCGACTCCGCGGCCGTCCACTGCTCGCCCCCGCGACTCTCCACGGCCAGGTCCTCGAAGGCCGCCGCGAATCCGTCGGCCGCGCGCTCCGCATCGCCCGCCAGCGCGTCCGCCACCGCCAGGCACCGCAGCAGCGGCCACCGCGAGGGAGCCAGCGCCAGCCCGCGCTCCCAGCTGCGTACCGCCTGGGCCACGTCACCGGCGTGCCACTGGGCCACACCCAGGTGGTACTCCGTCAACGGGTCCGCCGGGGCCGTCTCCAGCATGTCCCGCCAGTGCGCGGCGACCAGGCTCGGCCCCGGCGGGACCACCCGGCGCGGCGCCGGCAGGACGCCCGTGCGCCACACCTGGAGCCACGGCTCCTGCTCCTCGCCGAGCATGGACTCGTCGAAGGGGGTGCCCGGCAGCTCGATCCCGCCGCACAGGACCTCCAGCGCGCCCCAGCCCGTGCCCTCCGCCAGCCGCTCCCCCGGCTCGGTGTCGGCGCAGCCGCGCCACGCCTCGTACGCCGCGTCGACCCGCTCCCGCGGCAGTACGGCCTCCAGCGCCCGCTCGGCCGCGCCGCGGGCCGCGGCCCAGTCCGCGCCGTGCACCTGCCCGGGCTCCGCCGACAGCGGCCCGTACGCCTCCAGCCAGCTGAACTCCGCGCCGCCCTCCAGCCGTACGTGCTCCAGCTGGGTCCGGGCCAGCCCGGCCTGGATCTCCGCATAGCCCCCCGTGCCGGGCTCGGTCAGCCACTCCTGCCAGCGCCGGCCGCCACCGCCCGCGCCCCACACGAACAGCTTGCGGCCGCGCAACTGCGCGGTGGAGGTCTGCACGAGCCCGCGCCCGGCGGCGTCCAGGGAGGCGATCCAGGGCCGGGCCCCGTCCCGGACCTCGTAGAAGTAGTCGGCCGGATACTCGCCGCGCAGCGGGTACGTGCGGTCCGCGCCCGCCCACTCCGGTACCGGGACGCGGCGCAGCGCGCGCTCGTACCCGAAGTGCCAGGCCTCGTCGGCGGGGGCCAGCACCCGGGTGCCCGGCTCCTCCGGAACGGCGATGTTGGACCACCAGTACACCGGGGCGGGCCGCTCGTGCGGATTGCGCACGCGGACGCCGACGTAGAGGAACTCCGAGTCCTGCGGCAGCCACAGGTCCACCTGGAAGGGCAGGTCGCGCAGGCGCTCCCACTCCCACAGCCGGACCATCACGCCCCCGTCCGGGGCCGGGACGAGCGCGGCGTGCAGCGGGGCGCAGGAGAGGGTGGTGTGCCCGGTCGCGCCGGTGTTCCACTCGATGCCGCCGGAGAACCAGGCGCCGTTGAGCGCGAAGTTGGCGGGCTGGAACACGGGGTTGCGGTAGAGGAGCTCCCGCCCGGTCGGCAGGTGCACGAGCGAGTGGACGCGCCCGCCGAGGCCCGGGAGCACGGTGACCCGCAGGTGGTCGTTCTCGATGACGATCGACTCGAACTCCCGCTCCGAGCGCTCCCGCCCGTACCCGTCGCGGATCCGCACGGGCAGCAGGGAGCGCAGCGGCTCGTAGCCGATCTGCCGTGCCATGTCGCGCGGCAGCCCCTCGCGGGCCCGCTCGTCCAGCTCGTGCACGCCGTCGGGTGCGCGCAGGGCGGGCAGTGGGTTGTCCGAGCCCAACGGAGCTGCGGGGAGGGTCAGTACGGCGCGTCGGACGGTGGTGGCCATGAAGGAGATGGAACACGCCACGGCGGCCGGTGCACAGGGGTTCCGCGGAGGACCACCGGTCAGGATTACGCAAAGGCGCCCGCGAGCAGGTCGGCGAGGAGGGCGCCCGCACGCCCGTCCGGGTCCAGGTCCGGGTCGTAGATCGTGACGTTGATCCCGGCGCACCGCGGGGAGCTCACCAGGACCGCGAGCAGTTCGGCCAGTTCGTCGGGGAGCAGGCCGCCGGGGTCGGGACTGTCCACGGCCGGCATGACGGCCGGGTCCAGCACGTCGGCGTCCAGGTGCACCCAGAATCCGGCGGTGTCCGGCGGGTGCAGCCCGTCCAGTGCCGCCCTCGCCACCGGTCCCGCGCCGCGTCGGCGGATCTCCCCGACGGTGGCGACGGAGATCCCGGCCGCGTGGAGCTCGGCGAGGTCCGGATCGCCGTCCCGGAGCCCGAGGAGCCGCACGTCCTCGTCCCGCAGGTACGGGGAGCGCCCCTCCAGGTCCGAGAGGCCGGCCTGGCCGCGTCCGGTGGAGAGGGCCAGCTCCTCGCCGCCGGCGGCGCCCACGGGACCGTTCACGGCCTCGTTGCCGGGGTGGCGGAAGTCGGCGGAGCCGTCGATCGCGGCGAGTCCGTAGCGCCCCAGGCGGCGCATCGCGAGGGCCGCGCCGAGCTGGATGGAGCAGTCACCGCCGAGCACGACGGGGAACTCCCCCGCCCGCAGGTGCCGTTCGATCCGGTCGGCGAGGGTGACGGTGTAGGCGGCGAGGGCCTCGGCGTGGAACACGCCGTCGCCCTCCTTCCAGTCGCCGCGGTCGTAGCGCGGCGGCACCACCACCCCGCCCTCCCGCGCGCCGAGCCGGGCCAGCAGGCCCTGTTCGCGCAGGGCGCCGGCGAGCTTGTAGACGCCCGGTACGACTCCGGGCGCGGGCGGGCGCAGGCCCAGGTTGGAGGGGGCGTCGAGGAGCACGAGGGTTCGCATGTCCTCATCCTGTGCGACGGGGCCCCTCGGGGGGCGGCATTTCGGCGGTGACGGCCCAGCGCTCGTGGTCGCGCCAGGCGCCGT
The DNA here is from genome assembly GCF_053610205.1 of Streptomyces sp. NPDC054932. Classification (NCBI taxonomy): domain Bacteria; kingdom Bacillati; phylum Actinomycetota; class Actinomycetes; order Kitasatosporales; family Streptomycetaceae; genus Streptomyces; species Streptomyces sp. NPDC054932. Next base: position 50,092 of record NZ_JBSGXU010000006.1, read on the forward strand.
CCACGTACAGGAAGTCCGGGGAGAGCCCCTCCAGACGGAAGCCGCCGCCCCGCACGAGGGCGATCGAGGCGGCGTTGCCGGGCTGGATGTTGGCCTCCAGGCGGTGCAGCCCGAGGCCGCTCTCCGCCTCGGGGGCGAAGGCGTGTGCCCGGACCAGCGCGAGGGCCTCGCGGAAGAGGCCCCGTCCGGCGGCGTGCGCGAAGGCCCCGTAGCCGAGGGCCCCGCACTGGAAGGCACCGCGCACGATGTTGTTGACGTTGACGAAGCCGGCGACGGCCCCGGTCCCCCGCTCGCACACGAGGAACCCGGCGCGGCTCTCGCCCTCGGCCAGCCGGGCCGCGTAGGGCTCGTACTCCTCGATGGTGGCGGGCGGGGAGAGCCAGGGGCGGTGGAGGTCCCGGCTCTCGTGCACGCGCGCGATGAACTCGGGGCCGTCGGCGAGCCGGAAGGGCCGCAGGCCCACGCGCTCGCCCTCCCGGACGTAGCTGGAGAAGGTCATCACCCCAGGCTACGAAGCAATCGACGGCCCGGCCCGCCGGCAGCCCACGCGGTCGGCCCCGTGGCGCCGCATCCCCTCCGCCCGATGCAGTCGCGAAACCGGCTTCCCCCGCACTCCTGGAGGAGCCGGCTCGACGGACAGCGGCCGCTCATGCATCCAGGTCCAGACGCGGGACGTCCGTGCGCTCGATGCCGAAGACCTGTGCGTACAGCGACAGTTCGGCCTCCAGCGCGCGGATCATGGTGTCCGCCCGCCGGAAGCCGTGGCCCTCGCCCTCGAAGGTCACGTACGCGTGCGGCACCGACCGGCCCTCCAGGGCGGCGAGCAGCCGTTCCGCCTGGGCCGGCGGGCAGACCGGGTCCTCCAGCCCCTGGAGCAGGACGAACGGCGCCGTGATCCGGTCGGCACGCGCGACGGGCGAACGCTCCCGGTTGAGTACGGCCAGCGTCTGCGGCGGCCCGGCCAGGCCCTCGATGTACCGGGATTCCAGGTCGTGGGTCTCCTCGGCGAAGCCCGACAGGTCCAGCACCGGATAGATGATCGCGGCGCACGCGTACACGTCGGTGGCGGCCAGTGAGGCCGCCGCCGTCCAGCCGCCCGCGCTGCCGCCGCGGATGGCGAGCCGGGCGGGGTCGGCGGTGCCCTCGGCGGCCAGCGCCCGGGCCACCGCCGCGCAGTCCTCCACGTCCACCACGCCCCACTGCTCGCGCAGCCGCTCCCGGTAGGCACGGCCGTAGCCGGTGGACCCGCCGTAGTTCACCTCGACCACACCGATGCCGCGCGAGGTGAAGTACGCGATGTGCAGGTCGAGTACGGGCGGCACGTGGTCGGTGGGTCCGCCGTGCGCCCAGACCACGTACGGGGGCAGTTCGTCGGCGGCGGCCCGGCAGGCGGGGTGGTGCGGCGGGTAGACGTGCGCGTGGATCTGGCGGTTGTCGGGCCCGAGGAAGGTGCGGCTCTGCGGCTCCGGGTAGTGGGCCGGGTCCACCGGGTCCGGGCGCTGCGCGCCGACCGCCCGGGCGTGCCCGGTGGCGGTGTCCAGCTCGACCACCTCGTAGGCGCTGCGCGGGCTGGCGGCGACCCCGTAGACCCGGGTGCCGTGCACGGCGAGGGTCGGCTGCCAGGCCGTCCACGGCCCGGCGGCGTCCACCAGGTCGCCGCTCTCCGGGTCGAGGATGCCGAGCACCGATGAGCCCTGCCCGTGCAGGACGGCGACGAGCCCGCTCCCCGGGCCCGCGGCGTGCAGGGTGTCCCCGGGGAGCGGTGCGAGCCAGCGGAGCCCCGGCTTCCACAGCGGCCCGCCGAACTCCTCCTCCCGGGGACAGAGGTTGATCGCCCAGCCGGTGCGCGGGTCCACGCCGTACGGGTTCCACCAGCCGCCGCGGTCACTGACCGCGAGCAGGGTCCCCTCGGCCGTCCACTCGACCTGGGCGACGGCCTCGTCGGGGCCTCCGAGTACGGTGCGGGCATCGGCCAGCCGGCCGTCCGCGGTGACCTCGGCCACCCTCAGCTCGGTACCGTCCCAGGGCATCCGGGGGTGGTCCCACACCAGCCAGGCGGCGCGCCGGCCGTCCGGGGAGAGCCGGGGCCCGGTGGTGAACCGGTGGCGGTCGTCCGTCAGTTCCCGCACCGCGGCACGGTCCCCGGCCGCCGAGCCGTCCAGCGGTACGGCGGCCAGCACCCGGCGCACATCGGTCGGCGCGGGCCCGGTGAACTCCTCCAGCACGCACCAGACCTCGCCGTCGCGCAGCACCGGGTCGGCCCAGCGCAGGCCACCGCCGGTGCGGGAGAGCGGGGTGAGGGGCCGGGGGTCGGGGCCGCCGGGCGCGTCGGGTTCGTACGCGTACAGCCGCTGGTCGGCGAAGTGGACGAAGACCAGCAGGGGGCCGCCGACGGGCCGTTCGGCTCCCGCCCAGGGCAGGCCGCCGTATTCGGTGAGGCGGCTGCGCACGTTCCACGGGGCGGGCAGCTCGGTGATCTCGGGCTCGCCGTCGGCCAGTCGGCGGCGCACCAGGGTGCGGCGGCCGGCCTGCTCGGGCCGGGGCTCGGTCCACCACACCTCGGGGCCGACCGTGCCGAGGTACTCGGGCCGTCCGTCGAGCGAGGCCGCGAGGGCGGCGTCGATGGGTGAGGGCCAGCTGCCGTAGGGCCGGGTCGTCGCCGCCATCACCGGGGCCCGCTCACAGGGACCGCAGGGCGCGGTCGAGGACGCGGACGCCGAAGTGCAGGGCCTCGACGGGGACCCGCTCGTCCACGCCGTGGAAGAGGGCCCAGTAGTCGAAGCCGGGCGGCAGCTTCAGCGGGGAGAAGCCGTAGCCGGTGATGCCGAGGCGGGAGAACTGCTTGGCGTCGGTGCCGCCCGCCATGCAGTAGGGGACCACGTGCCCGGCCGGGTCGAACCGTTCGACGGACTCGCGCAGGATCCCGTACGTCCGCCCGTCCACGGGGGCCTGGAGGGCGACCTCCCGGTGGTGGAACTCCCACCGGACGTCGGGGCCGGTGAGGGCGTCGAGGGTGGCGGCGAACTCGGCCTCGCCGCCCGGCACGGTCCGGCCGTCGACGTGGGCGGTGGCGTGCTCGGGGATCACATTGAGCTTGTAACCGGCGCTGAGCATGGTCGGGTTGGCGCTGTTGCGCACGGTCGCCCGGACCAGGGTGCCGGCCGGACCGAGCTCGTCGAGGATCCCGTCGAGGTCGAGGTCCGGCCGTCGCGGATCCACCGACAGGCCCTGCAGGGCGGCGAGTTCGGTGATGCAGGCGGTGACGGTGTCGGTGAGCCGGACCGGCCAGTCGTACTCGCCGATCCGCGCGACGGCGGCGGCGAGCCGGCTGACGGCGTTGGCCCTGTTCGGCTTGGAGCCGTGGCCGGCGGTGCCGTGCGCGGTCAGCTTCAGCCAGGCGGTGCCCCGCTCGCCCGCCGCGATCGGATAGAGGGTGCGGCCGCCGGGGCCGGTGTGCACGGTGAAGGCCCCGGACTCGCTGATGCCCTCGGTGCAGCCCTCGAAGAGGTGCGGGTGGCGGTCGGCGAGGAAGCCGGAGCCGTCGACCGCGCTGTCCTCCTCGTCGGCGGTGTAGGCGATCACGATGTCCCGGCGCGGCCTCACTCCCGCGCGCGCCCAGGCCCGTACGACGGCCAGCACCATCGCGTCCATGTTCTTCATGTCGACGGCGCCGCGCCCCCACACCACGCCGTCCCGGACCTCGCCGGAGAAGGGGTCCACACTCCAGTCGGCGGCCTCGGCCGGGACCACGTCGAGGTGGCCGTGGACCAGGAGGGCCTCGGCCGAGGGGTCGGTGCCCTCGATCCGGGCGACCACGTTGGTGCGGCCCGGGGTCCGCTCCAGCAGGAGCGGCTCCAGACCGGCGGCGGCGAGCCGCTCGGCGACGTACTCGGCGGCGGGGCGCTCGCGGCAGTCGCCGCCGCCCCGGTTGGTGGTGTCGATCCTGATCAGGCCGGAGGTGAACTCGACGGCCTCGTCGAGGGCCACCCCGTCCACCGCCTCCACCGCGCCGACCCGGTCCACCGCACTGACCGCGCCGACCGCATCGACCGCGCCCGGGGCGGCGACGGCAGCGGCGGGGCTCTCGGCGTTGATTGCGCACATGTCAGCCATACTGCTCCTCCACGGCCGCGGAGACGACCGTCGTGACGGTTTTGAAGGCCCGGATCCCCTCGTACATCGTTTCGCTGGTGTACGCGACCCTGCGCTCCCCGCTCCGCTCCACCCCCGGTACCACCGTCGCGGCCATGGCCAGGTGCGCGGCGTCGAACTCCAGCTCCACGGTGAAGGGGCCGCCGCGGACCGGTTCGTGCCGGACGGCGAGGGCGGTGGCCTCCTTGGCGGCGGCCCGGATGTCGGCGGCGGTGCGGGCCGGCGTCCGGCACACGGCGGCGTAGCGCGAGACGTGGTCCTTGACGGCGACGGTCGCCGCGCCGGGGGCGTATCCGGCGGCGTCCACGCAGGTGAGGTCGTCGCCGGTGACCAGGACGACGGGCACTCCGTACTCGGCGACGACATGGGCGTTGAGCAGGCCCTCGCTGGCGCGCGTCCCGTTGACCCAGACCCCGGTGATGGAGTTGGCGAGGTAGGTGTGGGCGAGGACGCCCTCGGAGCCGGCTCCGGTGTGGTAGCCGACGAAGGCGATGCCGTCGACGTCGCCGTGCTGGACCCCCTCGACCATGGAGAGGGTCTTGTGACGACCGGTGAGCATCTCGGCGCGGGCGTCGAGCTTCTCCAGGAGCAGGTTGCGCATGGTCCAGTGCGCCTCGTTGATGACGACCTGGTCGGCTCCGCCGTCGTAGAAGCCGAGTACGGCGGCGTTCACGTCGGAGGTGAACATCGCGCGGCAGCGCTCCCACTGCGGGGTTCCGGGCAGCACGTCCGCGGGCCAGGTGACGCCGGTGGCGCCTTCCATGTCGGCGGAGATGAGGATCTTCATCGGGCCCCCGGGCGGTCGGTTGCGCTCAGGGGCCCACCCTAACCGCCGGGCCCCCTGTCGCCGTGGGACTCGCGCCCCGGCGCGGCGCGGCCCACGGGCACGACCCGCGGACCCGGCCCGCCCACCCGCCGGGCCGCCTGACCGGTCGGGTTCACCCGATCCGGTGAGGCCGCAGCCCCGGCCCCACCGTCAACGCCGTTGCTCAGCGCTCCACTTCGGCGGCCAGCTTCTCCAGCACGCTGTCGTAGATCCGGCCGAGGCCCTTGGGGGCGAAGGTGCGCTCGAAGAAGCCGCCGATGCCGCCGGCGCCGTTCCACACGGTGGTGACCACGGCCCTGGACTTGCCCTCACCGGCAGGGGTGACCACCCAGGTGGTGACCATGGAGGAGTTGCGGTCCTTCTCCACGAGCTGCCCGTCGGTGGGCTCGGTGACCTCGAGCAGGCAGTCGCGCACGCGCTTGCTGGTGGCCTGGAGCTTCCAGTGCACGAGGGTGCCCTCGCCGTCGCCGCCCTCACGCACCTCGTACTCGCTGAAGTGCTCGGGGAGCAGCTTGCTCCGGGTACCGCTGTAGTCCGCCAGCGTGTCGAAGACCGTCTCCGCGTCGGCCCCGATGATGCGCTCCGTGGTGGCCTCGACCTGCGCCATGGCTGTTCCTCCAGCAGTTGTGTCCGCTCGTCACGGCGAAGCCAACCACCTCCGGGGCGGTGGCCCAAATCCGGATCGGACGGGACGACGGACCCGCACGATCATGGGAACGTTTGTTCTATTCTCTCGGCAGAGCTAGCGAGGGAGGCGCACCATGCGCTGGGACAACCTGACCGAGGGACCCACGGGTCCGGCCGCGCTCTTCGGCGCCGACTCCGTCGTGACCCGCACCATCGACACCCCCGAGTTCCGGGGGATCACCTTCCACGAGGTACGGGCCCGCTCGATCGTCAACCGGGTGCCCGGCGCCTCGCGCATGCCGTTCGAATGGACCGTGAACCCGTACCGCGGGTGCAGCCACGCCTGTGTCTACTGCTTCGCCCGCAAGACCCACAGCTACCTGGACCTCGACACCGGCCTCGGCTTCGACTCGCAGATCGTCGTCAAGACCAACGCCCCCGAGCTGCTGCGCCGCGAGCTCGGCCCGCCCCGCTGGTCCGGCGCGCACATCGCCATGGGCACCAACGTCGACTGCTACCAGCGCGCCGAGGGCCGCTACCGACTGATGCCCGGGATCATCGAGGCGCTGCGCGACCACGCCAACCCCTTCTCGATCCTCACCAAGGGCACGCTGATCCTGCGCGACCTCCCCCTCCTGCGGGAGGCCTCCGAGGTCACCGAGGTCGGGATCTCGGTCTCCGTCGGCTTCACCGACACCGGGCTCTGGCGGACCGTCGAGCCGGGCACCCCCTCCCCCGCCGCCCGGCTGGCCGCGGTACGGACCCTCACCGACGCCGGGATCGAGTGCGGGGTGCTGATGGCCCCGGTGATCCCCTTCCTCGGGGACTCCCCGGAGCAGCTGCGGGCGACCGTGCGCGCCGTGGCCGAGTCCGGCGCGACGTCCGTGACACCCCTGGTACTCCATCTGCGGCCCGGGGCGCGCGAGTGGTTCACGGCCTGGCTGGGCACCCACCACCCCCACCTGGTCCCCCGGTACGAGCGGATGTACGCGGGCGGGTCGTACGCACCCACCTGGTACCAGCGCCGGATCACCCGCCAAGTCCACGAACTGGCGGCCGAATTCGGCATCGGTCCGGGCCGGCGGGGCGCGGCTCGCCAGGCCGTCGCACCGGAGCGTCCGGACGGCTCCGCACCCGCCGGGGCCACCCAGCTCAGCCTCCTGTGACGTCCGGCGCCGCCTGAACGGTCATCACATCGGGCCAATCGGCGGCCCAATACCGCCTTCCAGGCATGGTTTCCGGGACGATTCCGCCCAGAACCCTCGGCTGGGAGGCCCCATGCTCCACCCCTTGAAGAAGCGCGCCGCTGTCCTGCTGTCGATCTCCACCGTCGCCGCCGCCCTCGCGAGCCCGGTCCTGGCCTCGCCCGCCGCGCCCGCCGCACCGCCCGGTCCCGCGGCCGCGCAGGCCGCGCTGCGCTGGACCGGCTGCGCCACCCCGCGCAATCCCACGCTGCAGTGCGCGTCCCTCAAGGTGCCCCTCGACCACGCACGGCCGGACGGCCGGCAGATCACCCTCGCCCTGACGCGGGTCCCCCACACCGGCTCCACCTCCCAGGGCCCGCTGCTGGTCAACCCCGGAGGTCCGGGCGGCAGCGGCCGCAGCCTCGCGGGGTACATCGCCTCCGCCCTCCCCAAGGAGGTGGCCGCCCAGTACGACGTGATCGGCTTCGACCCCCGGGGCGTCGGCAAGAGCGAGCCCGCCCTGGACTGCGCGGTCGGTCACTTCAAGGCCGTCCGGCCGGACTCCGTGCCCCTGGACGCGGCGACCGAGCGGGCCAACCTGGACCGGGTCCGGTCCTTCGCCGAGTCCTGCGGCTCCAAGCACGCGGACGTGCTGCCGTACATCGACACCGTCTCGGCCGCCCGGGACATCGAGGCGCTGCGCGGCGCCCTCGGCGCCGAGCGGATCAGCTACTTCGGCTACTCGTACGGGACCTACCTGGGCGCGGTGTACGCCAAGCTCCACCCGGGCCGGGTGCACCGGCTCGTGCTGGACTCCGTGGTCGACCCGGGCGGGGTCTGGTACGAGGACAATCTCGCCCAGGACCACGCCTTCGACGCCCGCCACAAGGCCTTCCTGGCCTGGGTCGCCCAGTACGACGCCACCTACCGGCTCGGGACCGACCCGGCGGCGGTCGAGGAGCGCTGGTACGCGATGCGGGACGCGCTGCGCGAGACCCCGGCGGGCGGCAAGGTGGGCCCGGCGGAGCTGGAGGACACCTTCATGCCCGGCGGCTACTTCAACGGATACTGGCCGAACCTCGCCGAGGCCTTCGCGGCGTACGCGGTGGGCAAGGACCCGAAGCCGCTGGTGGCCGCCTACGAGCGGTTCGGCGCGGTGGAGCCCTCCGCGGGCAACGGCTACAGCGTCTACACGGCGGTCCAGTGCCGGGACTCGGCCTGGCCCAAGGACTGGAACCAGTGGCGCGCGGACATGTGGCGCACCCACGCCGAGGCACCGTTCATGACCTGGAACAACGCCTGGTACAACGCCCCGTGCGCGTTCTGGCCGACGGAGGCGCTGCGGGCTCCGGACGTGACCAACGCGGACCTCCCACCCGCGCTGCTGCTCCAGGCCACGGAGGACGCGGCGACGCCTTTCGAGGGCGCGCTCAGCATGCGGGAGAAGCTGAAGGGATCGGCCCTGCTGGTGGAGGAGGGCGGCGGCAACCACGGCATCGCCCTGAGCGGCAACAAGTGCCTGGACGAGAAGGTCGCGGCCTACCTGACGACGGGCAAGGCATCCGACGCCACCTGCCCGGCCCAGGCGGCCCCCAAGCCGACCACGGCGACCCGGGCCGTACCCGCGTCGGCGGGCGGCGCGGCCCTGCACGGTCTGCTCGGCTTCCGGGGCTGACGTCTCCCCGGCATGATCGTTCCCCTGACCACGACACCGTCGCACAGCAGCCGCATCACCCGTGTCCCGGCGCCGGAGGGGATCGGCCCGGCCGCCCACTGCAGCCACGTCGTCCGGGGCACGGGCCGGTTCGTCGCCGTGTCGGGACAGTGCGCGCTCGACGAGCGGGGCGGGGTCGTGGGCGAGGGCGATCCGGCCGCCCAGGCCCGGCAGGTGTTCGAGAACCTGCGCCGGTGCCTGGCGGCGGCCGGCGTCACCTTCGACGACGTCGTGAAGCTGACGTACTTCGTCACGGACATCGGGTACCTCCCGGCCGTACGGGAGGCCCGCGAGGCGGTGATCCCGGCGGACCGCCTCCCGGCCTCCTCGGCGGTGCAGGTCTCGGCGCTGTTCCGGCCCGAACTCCTGGTCGAGGTGGAGGCCTTCGCGGTCGTTCCGGAGACCCTCTAGGCGTGTCCGGAAAGTCCCGTCCGCTCGGGGCGGACGACGCTGCTTTGCGGACACTCCCCAGGAGGCGGTCAGCCCAGACCGCGCAGCGCCGCCGTCGCCGCCACCGCCAGCCGGGGGTGGGACTGGGCGCGGACGAGTACGTCGCGCGCGCGGGGGTCGGCGAGGGCGCCGAGGCCCTCCACGCAGGCCAGGGCCACCCGCCAGTACGGGTCGTGCGGGGACAGCAGCCGCCCCAGGGTGGCCATCAGGGCCGGTACGGACTCGGGGGCGCGCAGCGCGGTGAGCAGGCGCACGGGCTGCAGGGCGTAGGCCGTGCGCAGGCCGTTGGTCGCGAGGGCGGCCGCCGCGCGGGCGGTGCGCGGGTCGTCCAGGACGGCCAGCGCCTCGGCGGCGGCGGCGCAGCGGGCCGGGTCCCGGTGGTTGAGGAGCAGGACGAGGGATTCGAAGGCGCGGCGGTCTCCCGCGAGGCCGAGCCGGTACGCGGCCAGTTCGCGGGCCCACAGGGGCAGTCCGGCGGAGGTCAGGGAGGCCGCCAGGGCGTCGGGGGCCGCCGCGAGCAGCACCTCGTACTCGGGTGACGGTCCCGCCTCCGCCCGCAGGCGCTCCAGCACGTCGTTCACCCGGCCACCCTAGGTGGACACAGCGGTCGCCGCGCCGGGTTTCGGGACATCGGCGACAGCCGGTTGATCGATGATCGATGATCGGTACATTTCGGCGGTACAGGTCACATCTCCCAGCTATGGCGGACCAGTTACCGGCGAGTTACTGTCGTTGCAACACGTACGAGGGCGGCCTGGTGACGCAGCCGCCTCGTGCCGGTCGGTTCGTTTCTTCACGGTGAGACCCCGGGACAGGGTTCCGCCGTTTCCGCCCCGGGGAGCTGCTCCCTGCGGGCTCATCCTCTCGGGCCCCCTCACCCCGGGCCCTTTCACCGCACGGCTCTTCCGTACGGCATCCGCGCGCGCTGTGCGCCGCGCGCCCCTCAGTCGTCACCCTCTTCCACTGGAGTCCCTCGATGGACCGTCAGTCCAGTCAGCCCGCCCTCCAGACCATCGCCGTCGTCGGACTCGGCACGATGGGCACCGGCATCGCCGAGGTCCTCGCCCGGGCCGGTCGCGAGGTCATCGGCATCGACATCAGCGAGGCCGCCGCCCACCGGGCGACGGCCGCCCTCGCCGCGGCCACCGCGCGCTCCGTCAGCCGGGAACGGCTCACCGAGCAGGAGCGCGCGGACGTGCTCGCCCGCTTCCGCACGTTCTCCGACCTGGGCGCCGCCGCCGAGGCCGATCTCGTCATCGAGGTCGTGCCCGAGTCGTACGAGATCAAGCAGCAGGTTTTCCGCGAGCTCGACGCGATCGTGCGGCCGGACACCATCCTGGCCACCGGCACCAACGCCCTGTCGGTGACGCGCATGGCCGCCGAGTCCCTGCGCCCCGAGCGCGTGCTGGGCCTGCACTTCTTCAACCCGGCCCCGGCGATGAAGCTGGTCGAGATCGTCTCCTGCGTCCTGACCGCGCCGCCGGCCGTCGAGGCGGTCACCGAACTGGCCCGCGAGCTCGGCAAGGAGCCCGTCCCGGTCGGTGACCGGCCCGGCTTCGTCGCCGACGGCCTGCTCTTCGGCTACCTCAACCAGGCCGCCGCCATGTACGAGGCGCGGTACGCCTCCCGCGAGGACATCGACGCGGCGATGCGGCTCGGCTGCGGCCTGCCCATGGGCCCGCTCGCGCTGCTCGACCTGATCGGCGTGGACACCGCCCGCACCGTCCTGGAGGCCATGTACGCCTCCTCCGGCGACCGCCTGCACGCCCCGGCCCCGATCCTGGGCCACCTCGCCGAGGCCGGTCTGACCGGGCAGAAGTCCGGCCGCGGCTTCTACACGTACGAGGCATCGGGCAGCTCGGTGATCGTCCGCGACCTCCAGACCCCGCCCGACGGGTCCCTGGTCGGCGCGGGCCGTCCCGTCAGCTCGGTCGGCGTGGCCGGCTCCGGGACGATGGCGAGCGGCATCGCCCAGGTCTTCGCGCAGGCCGGCTACGACGTGGTGCTCGCCGCCCGCAGCCAGGAGAAGGCCGAGGCCGCCAAGGCCGCGATCGGGAAGTCCTTGGGCCGTGCGGTGTCCAAGGGCCGCCTGACCGAGGAGGGCGCCGCGCAGACCCTGGACCGCATCACCGCGGCCGGTTCGCTGGACGCCTTCGCCGAGGTGGACCTGGCCGTGGAGGCCGTCGCCGAGGACCTGGCGGTCAAGCAGGAGCTGTTCGCGACCCTGGACAAGGTCTGCAAGCCGGGCGCGGTGCTGGCCACCACCACCTCCTCGCTGCCGGTGATCGCGGTCGCCCGCGTGACCTCCCGTCCGCAGGACGTGATCGGCATGCACTTCTTCAACCCGGCCCCGGCGATGAAGCTGGTCGAGGTGGTCCGGACCGTCCTGACGGCCGACGACGTGCACGCCACGGTCCGCGAGATCTGCGTCAAGGTCCGCAAGCACCCGGTGGACTGCGGCGACCGGGCCGGCTTCATCGTGAACGCGCTGCTGTTCCCGTACCTCAACAACGCGATCAAGATGGTCGAGCAGCACTACGCCGACATCGACCAGATCGATGCCGCGATGAAGCTGGGCGGCGGCTACCCGATGGGGCCCTTCGAGCTCCTCGACGTGGTCGGCCTCGATGTCTCGCTGGCCATCGAGAAGGTCCTGCACAAGGAGTTCCGCGACCCGGGCCTGGCCCCGTCCCCGCTGCTGGAGCACCTGGTGGCGGCGGGCTGCCTGGGCCGGAAGACCGGCCGCGGATTCCGTGAGTACGCCGCCCGCCGGTAATCCGTCGGGCCACGAGCCGGATGCGTGGGGAGGGCTGCTCGGGCCCGCCGGACCCTCACGGCGGGCCAACCCTCACGAGCCCAGTGCGGGCTCTCCCCCGCATCCACCCCTCTCCCACCCCCCGCAGGCGCGCTCCCCTGCACGAATGAAGTACTTTCGCTCTATGTCCCAGCCCGCCAAGAACTCGCCCCGCGCCGCCACGACCTCAGACGCCCCGGAGAGTCCGGCCGGCACCAAGGCGGCCGCGCAGCGGCTCAAAATGCGCCGCGAGCTCGCCGCAGCGGCCATGGAGCTCTTCGCGACCAAGGGGTACGAGGCGACGACGGTCGACGAGATCGCGGCGACCGCCGGGGTGGCGCGCCGGACCTTCTTCCGTCACTTCCGTTCCAAGGAAGAGGCGATCTTCCCGGACCACGACGACACCCTGACCCGCGCCGAGGCCGTTCTGGACGTGGCCCCGGCGCACGAGCACCCGCTCGACACGGTGTGCCGCGGGATCAAGGAAGTCATGAAGATGTACGCCGCCTCCCCGGCGGTGTCGGTGGAGCGCTACCGGCTGACCCGTGAGGTGCCGGCGCTGCGGGAGCGGGAGATCGCCTCGGTGGCCCGGTACGAGCGGCTGTTCACCCGCTATCTGCTGGCCCACTTCGACGAGCACGACCACCACGACGGCAACGACGACCCGCTGCTGGCCGAGGTGGCCGCCTCGGCGGTGGTCACCGCCCACAACCACGTACTGCGGCGCTGGCTGCGGGCGGGCGGCCAGGGGGACGTGGAGGCGCAGCTGGACCACGCCTTCTCGATCGTCCGGAAGACCTTCGGTACGGGCATCGGCGCGGGCCGCACGCTCAGCCCGGCGCCGGCCGCGCCGGCGGCCGTGCGCACGCAGGGCGAGGTGCTGGTGGCGGTGGCCCGTACCGACGCCCCTCTGGACGAGGTCATGCGGACCATCGAAGAGGCACTGCGCGCCAAGTAACACTCACGCCCCGGCCACCGCCGGGGTGCTCCCGGTCACAGCGGCCGCTCCCGATCCGGGAGCGGCCGCTTTCGTATGTCCGGCTTGCCCCTACTCGCGGGTAACTCTGATCGATCATCGCTCATCGGTGCAGGTCAATCGGCAAATGAGAGAAAGTTTTGGCACGCGGTGCCTTGCCGGGTGACACGGGGTGCCATACGTTGAAGTCGTCCGGATGTCCCCGCGACCCACGCCCACACGGCACGGATCGCGCCCCGGATGCCTGCGTCACCAGGCACGCCGCACGCCCCACCACGGGCGTCGCGCAGCACCACAGCACCAGCCGGACCGACGGCACACCGCACCCGCACCACGCACCCCGTTTACCTCAGCGCACCCTCATCAGCGCTAGCCGGAGGCTCATCGTGAAGGACATCCTGGACGCGATTCAGTCGCAGTCCGCCACCGCCGCGGACTTCGCGGCCCTGCCGCTGCCCGACTCGTACCGCGCGATCACCGTGCACAAGGACGAGGCGGAGATGTTCGCGGGGCTCACGACGCGCGAGAAGGACCCGCGCAAGTCCCTCCACCTGGACAACGTCCCGGTGCCGGAGCTCGGCCCGGGCGAGGCCCTGGTGGCCGTCATGGCCTCCTCGGTCAACTACAACTCCGTGTGGACCTCGATCTTCGAGCCGGTCTCCACCTTCAGCTTCCTGGAGCGCTACGGGCGCCTGTCGGAGCTCACCAAGCGCCACGACCTGCCGTACCACGTCATCGGTTCCGACCTCGCGGGCGTCGTGCTGCGCACCGGCCCCGGCGTCAACGCCTGGAACCCGGGCGACGAGGTCGTCGCGCACTGTCTGTCCGTCGAGCTGGAGTCCTCCGACGGCCACAACGACACGATGCTCGACCCCGAGCAGCGCATCTGGGGCTTCGAGACCAACTTCGGCGGCCTGGCGGAGATCGCCCTGGTCAAGTCGAACCAGCTGATGCCGAAGCCCGACCACCTGAGCTGGGAGGAGGCCGCCTCCCCCGGCCTGGTCAACTCCACGGCGTACCGCCAGCTGGTCTCCCAGAACGGCGCCGGTATGAAGCAGGGCGACAACGTCCTGATCTGGGGCGCCAGCGGCGGCCTCGGCTCCTACGCCACCCAGTTCGCGCTGGCCGGCGGCGCCAACCCGATCTGCGTGGTCTCCAGCCCCGAGAAGGCGGAGATCTGCCGGTCCATGGGCGCCACGGCGGTCATCGACCGCAACGCCGAGGGCTACAAGTTCTGGAAGGACGAGAACACCCAGGACCCGCGCGAGTGGAAGCGCTTCGGTTCCAAGATCCGCGAGCTGACCGGCGGCGAGGACATCGACATCGTCTTCGAGCACCCGGGCCGCGAGACCTTCGGCGCCTCGGTGTACGTCACCCGCAAGGGCGGCACCATCACCACCTGCGCCTCGACCTCGGGCTACATGCACCAGTACGACAACCGCTACCTGTGGATGTCGCTGAAGCGGATCGTCGGCTCGCACTTCGCCAACTACCGCGAGGCGTGGGAGGCCAACCGCCTGATCGCCAAGGGCAAGATCCACCCCACCCTGTCGAAGGTCTACTCCCTGGAGGAGACCGGCCAGGCCGCCTACGACGTCCACCGCAACCTCCACCAGGGCAAGGTCGGCGTCCTCGCGCTGGCCCCCGAGGAGGGCCTGGGCGTCCGCGACCACGAGATGCGCGCCAAGCACCTCGACGCCATCAACCGCTTCCGCAACGTCTGAGACCGTTCAAAGGCCTAAGGGACAGCCTGAGATGACAGAGCGCCAGAAGGACCGTCCGTGGCTCATGCGGACGTACGCCGGCCACTCCACGGCCGAGGCGTCCAACGAGCTGTACCGCCGCAACCTCGCCAAGGGCCAGACCGGCCTGTCGGTCGCGTTCGACCTGCCGACGCAGACCGGCTACGACCCCGACCACATCCTCGCCCGCGGCGAGGTGGGCCGGGTCGGGGTCCCGGTCTCCCATCTGGGCGACATGCGGCGGCTGTTCCAGGACATACCCCTGGAGCAGATGAACACCTCGATGACGATCAACGCCACCGCCATGTGGCTGCTGGCGCTCTACCAGGTGGCCGCCGAGGAGCAGGGCGCGGACATCGCCCAGCTCCAGGGCACCACCCAGAACGACATCGTCAAGGAGTACCTCTCGCGCGGGACGCACGTCTTCCCGCCGGGGCCGTCCCTGCGGCTGACGACGGACATGATCGCGTACACGGTCAACCACATCCCCAAGTGGAACCCGATCAACATCTGCTCGTACCACCTCCAGGAGGCCGGGGCCACCCCGGTCCAGGAGATCTCGTACGCGATGTCCACGGCGATCGCGGTCCTCGACTCGGTGCGCGACTCGGGCCAGGTGCCCGAGGAGCGCTTCGGCGAGGTCGTCGCCCGGATCTCCTTCTTCGTGAACGCGGGCGTCCGCTTCATCGAGGAGATGTGCAAGATGCGCGCCTTCGGCCGCATCTGGGACAAGGTCACCCAGGAGCGTTACGGCATCGAGAACGCGAAGCAGCGTCGCTTCCGTTACGGCGTCCAGGTCAACTCCCTGGGACTGACCGAGGCACAGCCGGAGAACAACGTCCAGCGCATCGTGCTGGAGATGCTCGCGGTCACCCTCTCCAAGGACGCCCGCGCCCGCGCCGTGCAGCTGCCCGCCTGGAACGAGGCGCTGGGCCTGCCCCGGCCCTGGGACCAGCAGTGGTCGCTGCGCATCCAGCAGGTCCTGGCGCACGAGAGCGACCTGCTGGAGTACGAGGACATCTTCGCCGGATCCCACGTCATCGAGGCCAAAGTCGACTCCCTGGTCGCCGACTGCCTGGCCGAGATCGACCGGATCCAGGAGATGGGCGGCGCCATGGCGGCCGTCGAATCCGGGTACCTGAAGGGCGAGCTGGTCTCCTCGCACGCCGAGCGGCGGGCGCGGATCGAGGCCGGCGAGGACAAGATCGTCGGCGTCAACTGCTACCAGCAGACCGAGGAGAACCCCCTCACCTCCGACCTGGACGGCGCCATCATGACGGTCGACCCGGCAACGGAGGCGCTGACCGTCGAGCGCATCGGCCGCTGGCGCGCCGAGCGGCAGGAGTCCTCGGACCGCCAGGGGAACGGCGACCCGTTCGTCTTCCCCACCACCCAGCAGGCGCTGGAGCGCCTCAAGGAGGCCGCGGCGGGCACCGAGAACCTGATGGAGGCCACGCTGGAGTGCGCCCGTGCGGGTGTCACCACCGGCGAATGGGCCGGCGCCCTGCGCGAGGTGTTCGGCGAGTTCCGCGCCCCCACCGGGGTCTCCTCGGCCCCGGTCGCGGTCACCGCCGAGCCCGGTACGCCGATGCACGAGGTCCGCGAGAAGGTGACCCGCACCGCCGACGAGCTCGGCTCGGGCCGGCTGCGCCTGCTGGTCGGCAAGCCCGGCCTGGACGGACACTCCAACGGCGCCGAGCAGATCGCCGTCCGGGCCCGCGACGCCGGATTCGAGGTGGTCTACCAGGGCATCAGGCTGACGCCGGAGGAGATCTCCTCGGCGGCGCTGGCCGAGGACGTGCACTGCGTGGGACTGTCCATCCTGTCCGGCTCCCACAGCGCTCTGGTCCCGGACGTCCTGGAACGGCTGCGGCTGGCGGGGGCGGGTGACATCCCCGTCATCGTCGGAGGCATCATTCCGAACGCCGACGCCGTGGCGCTCAAGGCAGCGGGTGTCGCCGCCGTCTTCACGCCGAAGGACTTCGGCATCACGGAGATCATCGGCCGTATCGTCGACGAGATCCGCAAGGCCAACAAGCTCGCCCCCCTCGACATCGACAACGCACTCGTTGCAAGCACGGAGGTCCCCGCATGACCACGCCAGTCCACCCGGTGAACCGCCTTCGCCCGCGTCGCTCCTGCCTCGCGGTGCCCGGCTCGAACCCGCGGTTCCTGGAGAAGGCCCAGGGCCTGCCGGCCGACCAGGTCTTCCTGGACCTGGAGGACGCCTGCGCGCCGCTCGCCAAGGAAGGCGCCCGCCACACGATCGTGGACGCGCTGAACAACGGCGACTGGACCGGCAAGACCCGCGTCGTGCGCGTCAACGACTGGACCACGCACTGGACCTACCGTGACGTCATCACGGTGGTGGAGGGCGCCGGCCAGAACCTCGACTGCATCATGCTGCCGAAGGTCCAGGACGCCCAGCAGGTCGTGGCGCTCGACCTCCTGCTGACCCAGATCGAGAAGACCATGGGCTTCGAGGTCGGCAAGATCGGCATCGAGGCGCAGATCGAGAACGCCAAGGGCCTGGTGAACGTCGACGAGATCGCCGCCGCCTCGCCCCGGCTGGAGACCATCATCTTCGGCCCGGCCGACTTCATGGCCTCGATCAACATGAAGTCCCTGGTCGTGGGCATGCAGCCGCCCGGCTACGGCGCGGACGCCTACCACTACATCCTGATGCGGATCCTGATGGCGGCCCGCATGCACAACCTCCAGGCGATCGACGGTCCCTTCCTCCAGATCCGCGACGTGGACGCCTACCGCGAGGTGGCGGGCCGGGCCGCCGCCCTGGGCTTCGACGGCAAGTGGGTGCTGCACCCGGGCCAGGTCGACGCGGCCAACGAGGTCTTCTCCCCCTCGCAGGAGGACTACGACCACGCCGAGCTGATCCTCGACGCGTACGACTGGTGCACCTCGGAGGCCGGCGGCAAGAAGGGCTCCGCGATGCTCGGCGACGAGATGATCGACGAGGCCAGCCGCAAGATGGCCCTGGTCATCGCGGGCAAGGGCCGCGCCGCGGGCATGCAGCGCACCAGCAAGTTCGAGATCCCGGAGGCCTGAGACCCATGCAGTTCGGACGCACGTACGAAGAGTTCGAGGTCGGGGCGGTCTACAAGCACTGGCCCGGGAAGACGGTCACCGAGTACGACGACCACCTCTTCTGTCTGCTGACCATGAACCACCACCCGCTCCACATGGACAGCAATTACGCCGAGAACACCACCGACTTCGGCAAGAACGTGGTCGTGGGCAACTACATCTACTCGCTGCTGCTCGGCATGTCCGTGCCGGACGTCTCCGGGAAGGCCATCGCCAACCTGGAGATCGAGTCCCTGCGGCACGTGGCGCCGACCTTCCACGGCGACACGATCTACGGCGAGACCACGGTCCTCGACAAGACCCCGTCGAAGTCGAAGAACGACCGCGGCATCGTCTACGTGGAGACCAAGGGCTACAAGCAGGACGGCACCCTCGTCTGCGTCTTCCGGCGCAAGGTGATGGTCCCGACCGAGACGTACATCAAGGAGCGCGGCGGCGAGCAGCCCGGCCGCCCCACGCTGAAGGAACAGGGGAAGTAGCCATGGCCCGACTCGCCCAGACCGCCGGGCTGACCGACGTCCAGCGGGAGATCCTCAAGACCGTCCGGGAGTTCGTCGACAAGGAGATCATCCCGGTCGCGACCGAGCTCGAACACCGTGACGAGTACCCGCAGCAGATCGTCGACGGCCTCAAGGAGCTCGGCCTCTTCGGCCTGATGATCCCGGAGGAGTACGGCGGCCTGGGTGAGTCGCTCCTCACCTACGCCCTGTGCGTCGAGGAGATCGCCCGCGGCTGGATGTCCGTCTCGGGCATCATCAACACGCACTTCATCGTGGCGTACATGCTCAAGCAGCACGGCACGCAGGAGCAGAAGGACCACTTCCTGCCCCGCATGGCCCTGGGCGAGGTGCGCGGCGCCTTCTCGATGTCCGAGCCGGCGCTGGGCTCCGATGTGTCCGCCATCAGTTCCAAGGCGGTGAAGGACGGCGACGAGTACGTCCTGAACGGCCAGAAGATGTGGCTGACGAACGGTGGCAGCTCGACCCTGGTGGCCGTTCTCGTCCGGAGTGACGAAGGACACCCGGAGGGCACCGCGCCGCACAAGTCGATGACGACCTTCCTCGTCGAGAAGGAGCCCGGCTTCGGTGAGGTGCGTCCCGGCCTGACCATCCCCGGCAAGATCGACAAGATGGGCTACAAGGGCGTCGACACGACCGAGCTCATCATGGACGGACTGCGCATTCCGGCCAATCGGGTCCTCGGCGGCCAGACCGGCCGAGGGTTTTACCAAATGATGGACGGGGTCGAGGTCGGCCGCGTCAACGTGGCGGCGCGTGGCTGCGGCGTCGCTCAGCGTGCTTTCGAACTGGGTGTCTCCTATGCCCAGCAACGTCACACTTTCGGCAAGCCGATCGCGGAACACCAGGCGATTCAGTTCAAGCTGGCCGAGATGGCTACCAAGGTCGAAGCCGCCCATGCGATGATGGTGAATGCAGCACGCAAAAAGGACTCTGGGGAACGAAACGACCTCGAAGCAGGGATGGCGAAGTACCTCGCCTCCGAATACTGCAAGGAGGTCGTCGAGGACGCCTTCCGTATCCACGGCGGATACGGATTCTCGAAGGAGTACGAGATCGAGCGTCTCTACCGGGAGGCCCCGATGCTGCTGATCGGTGAAGGTACCGCCGAGATCCAGAAAATGATCATCGGGCGACGCCTGCTCGAGGAGTACCGACTCCAGGGCTGAAAGTCCCTTTTACAGCGAATCGTCCATAGGTTCGTTGCGAAAGGATCACTGGCAGTGACTGGCTGACGGTCATCGACTCGGCTTCTGGCTTGCCCAGTTGTTGCGTGCAACCGATAGCATTCCAGTAAAGCCGCCGTCCCGTCCCCCTGTTTGCGGCGCGGCAATCACCCGCTACGAAGGTCATCCATGCCCCACAGCCAAACCTCTGCACCTCGCGACAGCCTCCTTGGCGTACGCCTCGCGCGCGGAGCATCGCCGTGGCTTCTGCCGACCGTCGCCACCGCGGCGCTCAGCCTCACCCGGGCCCGCAAGTCCGGACGCTGGGCCGCGGCGGCCGTGCCCGCCACCGCGCTCGCCGCGGGCATGCTGTGGTTCTTCCGCGACCCCGAGCGTGAGATCGCTCAGGGCCGTGTCATCTCGCCCGCCGACGGTGTGGTGCAGAGCATCATGCCGTGGAAGGACGGACGGACCCGGGTCGCGATCTTCATGAGCCCGCTGAACGTCCACGTCAACCGCGCGCCCCTCGCGGGCACGGTGACGTCCGTGGAGCACATCCCCGGCGGATTCGTCCCGGCGTTCAACAAGGAGAGCGAGAACAACGAACGCGTTGTCTGGCACTTCGACACCGAGCTCGGCGACATCGAGATGGTGCAGATCGCCGGCGCCGTCGCCCGCCGCATCGTCCCGTACCTGCCGGCCGGCACCAAGGTCGAGCAGGGCGAGCGCATCGGTCTGATCCGCTTCGGCTCCCGCGTCGACATCTACCTCCCGGAGGGCGTCGAGGTCGCGGTCGAGGTCGGTCAGGCCACCACCGCGGGGGTGACACGAATTGACCGTGACTGACCCTGAGACTCCGGCCGCAGGCTGGGTTCCCGAACCTGCCGAGGAGGAGTCCGCCGAGGACGACATGCCGCTCTCGCTGCGGCTGTCGATAGCGGACACCCTCACCCTCGGCAACGCGACGTGCGGATTCATGGCGGTGTACTTCACCACCACCGGGATCCTCATTCCGCACCTCACCGGCAGTGGCGAATCGGGCATGGCCCGTAACAGCGCCGCGACGGCAGTGATACTGATGCTGCTCGCCGCGGTCTTCGACCTCTTCGACGGCATCGTGGCCCGCAAGCTGCGCAGCTCGCCGATGGGTGCCGAGCTGGACAACCTGTCCGACCTGATCAGCTTCGGCCTCGCTCCGGCCTACTTCGTGCTCGTCTACGGCATGGTCGCCGTCGACGCGCACCAGAAGATGTCGGCGCTGGCCGCGATCGTCGTGCTGCTCGCCGTGGTGCTCCGGCTTGCGAGATTCAGCTGCGTGACGATGAAGGACGGCATGTTCCAGGGCATGCCGAGCCCCTTCGGCGCGCTGACGGTCGTCTCGATCGTGCTGCTGGAGCTGCCGTTCATCCCGACGCTGCTGGCGATCATCGGGGTGGCCTGGCTGATGGTGAGCCGGGTCGAGTACCCCAAGCCGCGGGGTGTCCTCGCGGTGGCGATGCTCTGCTGGATCATCAGCGCGATGGGGCTGCTGGCGGCCTGGGCGTTCGACGCCCCGGGCGGTCAGCTGCTGCTCCAGACCGGCTGCGCCCTGCAGATCGCGATGGCGGCGACCATTCCGCTGTTCGCGACGACCCGGAAGGCCAACACCTTCCGGCACAACCGCCGCGAAGCCCGCGCCGCGACGCTGCGCTAGCTGTACCGGAGAAGGCCCCGGATGCCGATGGCATCCGGGGCCTTCTGCTGTGCGGGGGCGGAAGCCGCGGAGGCAGGGGCCGGGGTCGGCGGCGGGGCGGGGAGTGTCCGGGGTGTAAAACGTGATTTGTGGCCCTCACTCCCGAGCCCTGTCGCACTCCGCCCGGGGGCCATAAATCATGCCTACCCCGGACGGCCCCCGCCCCGCCGCCGGACCCGGCCCCGCCCCCACCCCGCCCGGCCCCGCCCGGCCCCCGCGTAGCCTTGATGTCGGAAAACCGCCAGCCGTCGTGGATCGCGCCCCGGATCCTGGAGCCATGCACACCGACACCGAGCGCTGCGTAAGGGCCGTGCAGTCGAAGGACGCCCGATTCGACGGCTGGTTCTTCACCGCGGTCCTGACCACCCGGATCTACTGCCGGCCCAGCTGCCCCGCCGTGCCGCCGAAGGTCGAGAACATGACCTTCCTGCCCAGCGCCGCCGCCTGCCAGCAGGCCGGGTTCCGGGCCTGCAAGCGGTGCCGGCCCGATACGAGCCCCGGCTCGCCCGAGTGGAACGCCCGGGCCGACGCCGTCGCACGCGCGATGCGGCTGATCCAGGACGGGGTGGTGGACCGGGAGGGGGTGCCGGGCCTGGCCACCCGGCTGGGCTACTCCACCCGCCAGGTGGAACGGCAGCTGAACGCCGAGCTCGGAGCCGGCCCCCTCGCCCTGGCCCGGGCCCAGCGCGCCCAGACCGCCCGGCTGCTCATCGAGACCTCCGAGCTCCCGATGGGCGACGTGGCCTTCGCCGCCGGGTTCTCCTCCATCCGGACCTTCAACGACACGGTCCGCGAGGTCTTCGCCCTGTCCCCGAGCGCGCTGCGGGAGCGGGCCGTGAAGGCCAGCCGCAACAAGCACGCCCCGCCCCGGATCCCCGGGACGATCAGCCTGCGGCTGCCGTTCCGGGCCCCCCTGAACCCCGACAACCTCTTCGGGCACCTCGCCGCGACGGCCGTCCCCGGCGTCGAGGAATGGCGCGACGGCGCCTACCGCCGCACCCTGCGCCTGCCCCACGGCACCGGTGTGGTCGCCCTGACCCCGCAGTCCGACCACATCGGCTGCCGGCTCGCCCTGACCGACCTGCGCGACCTCACGATCGCCATCAGCCGCTGCCGCTGGATGCTGGACCTGGACGCCGACCCGGAGGCGGTCGACGAGCAGCTGCGCTCCGACCCGCTGCTGGCCCCGCTCGTGGACAGGGCCCCCGGGCGCCGGGTCCCCCGTACGGTCGACGCGGCGGAGTTCGCCGTACGGGCGGTGCTGGGCCAGCAGGTCTCCACCGCGGCGGCGCGCACGCACGCGGGTCGGCTGGTCACCGCGCACGGCGAGTCCGTCGAGGACCCGCTCGGCGGGCTGACCCACCTCTTCCCCTCGCCGCAGGCGCTCGCCGGGCTGGATCCGGAGGCGCTGGCCCTGCCGCGCAGCCGGCGCGCCACCCTCACCACCCTGGTCGGGGCGCTCGCCGACGGTTCGCTGCCGCTCGGCTTCGACAGTGACTGGGAGGCGACGCGGGCGCAGCTCTCGGCGCTGCCCGGCTTCGGTCCGTGGACCACCGAGGTGATCGCGATGCGGGCGCTCGGCGATCCGGACGCGTTCCTGCCGTCCGATCTGGGGGTCCGGCGGGCGGCGCAGGGGCTCGGACTGCCCTCCACCCCCTCGGCCCTGACCGCGCGGGCGGCCGGGTGGCGGCCCTGGCGGGCGTACGCCGTCCAGTACCTGTGGGCCACGGACACCCACGCCATCAACCACCTGCCCGTCTGAGGAGTACCGGCGATGCGATCCACGATGAACAGCAGCAAGCGGCACACCGTCGTCGACAGCCCCTACGGCCCGCTGACACTGGTCGCCACGGACGGGGTCCTCAGCGGCCTCTACATGAGCGGGCAGCGCCACCGGCCGGCCGAGGAGTCCTTCGGGGAGCGGGTGGCCGCCGACGAGGAGCCCTTCCCCGAAGTGGTGCGCCAGCTGGGCGCGTACTTCGCCGGGGAGCTCACCGAGTTCGACCTCCCGCTGCGTCTGGAGGGCACCGATTTCCAGCGCAGCGTCTGGGACCAGCTCGTACGGATCCCCTACGGCGAGACGTGGTCGTACGGGGAGCTCGCGGCCAGGCTGGGCAAGCCCAACGCCTCGCGCGCGGTGGGCCTGGCGAACGGGAAGAACCCGGTCGGCATCATCGTGCCGTGTCATCGGGTGATCGGCGCGTCGGGCGGGATGACGGGTTACGGCGGCGGCGTCGACCGCAAGGTGCGACTGCTGGCCTTCGAGTCCGGAGACGGGGCCTGAGCGCCCTTCCTACCGCCGCCCACTCCGCATGCGGACCTCACGAAGCGGTTGTATGAATGAGATACCGCTACATGATCGGAGTCGGGCATGGACGACTATCCGCTTCTCAACATCTTCTGGACGATGCTGTACCTGTTCCTGTGGATCATGTGGTTCTTCCTGCTCTTCAAGATCATCACGGATATCTTCCGTGACCACAGCCTCGGCGGCTGGGGGAAGGCAGGATGGCTGATCTTCGTCCTCCTGCTGCCCTTCCTGGGCGTGTTCGTCTACCTCATCGCCCGGGGCAGGAGCATGGGCGAGCGGGACCTCAAGCAGGTCCAGGAGAACGAGGCCGCCTTCAAGGAGTACGTCCAGAAGACGGCCGGCTCCGGCGGCGGTGCGGCGGACGAGCTGCACAAGCTCTCCGCGCTCAAGGACAAGGGCGACATCACCCAGGAGGAATTCGACCGCGCCAAGGCCAAACTCCTGGCCTGACCCCGCGGGGTCAGACCACGAGGAGCGGGACGAGCAGCGCGAAGGCGGCTCCCGCCTCGACGGCGTAGGCGTACAGCGAGGGGTGCTGGACCGGGGCGGCGAGCAGGACCACGCTCTGCTGGGTGGTGGCCGCCGCCACCCAGTCGGGGTCGGCGCCGAGGTTGCCCCGGTACCAGCCCTCGCAGGAGCCGGGTCCGGTGACGGCGAGGAGGTCGTCCTCACGGCGGTAGAAGGCCTGCCAGCCGGCGGCCGGAGCGGACCAGCCCTCGAAATCGGTGAACTGCGCCCAGCCGCCCTCGCGTATCGCGGTGTCGAACAACCAGACAGGGGTCCCTTCCTCCGTCACTTCACCACCGGCCTGCTGGTCGGTGGTGAAGTGCACCATGGGAAGGGCGTCGGGCCCGTCGGCCGTGCTGGGCCAGGCGTACATCGTGATCATCTGTTGATTCTGTCCTGGTCGAAGTAAGCGCGGTGTTACGGAGCGTCCGGGCGCCGGCCGTTCTCCAGCTCCACGGTGCCCTCGCCCGACTGCACGACCCGGTAAGCCTCTTGGGTGCGCCGCCCCAGCGATCCGGGCAGGTGGGCGGTGAGTTCACCGGGTTCGACCAGCCGCCAGGAGATCAGTTCCTCCTCCTGGAGCACGATCGAGGCGAGTTGCGCCCCGTTCAGTACGCCGCCGTCGTAGACGTACGCGACCAGCGGCGGGCGGCCGCCGCCCAGCGACCAGTCGACGGCGAGGAGACGGCCGAGGGGCAGGTCGAGGCCGATCTCCTCGGCGCTCTCGCGCCGGGCGGCGGTGCGCGGCGACTCGCCCTGGTCCGACTCGATGGTGCCGCCCGGCAGGGCCCAGCCCTCACGGTAGTTGGGCTCGACGAGCAGCACCCTGCCCTCGGAGTCCCGGTAGAGGGCGGCCGCGCCGGCCAGCACCCGGGGCAGGCTCGCGATGTACGTGGCGAAGTCATCCGTGGTGGTCACCGGGCCACCCTACCGAGATCGGGCGTCGGAACCGCCGGACCCGTCCCGCGGTCCCGCCCCCTGGACTCCGCGACGCGCCGCAGCCGCGGGCGGCGTGCCGTCTCCTGTTCGGTGATGGCCTCCATGACGAGGAAGACGTCGGCAGCGATCACGAACAGCCGGCGGGCGCGCCGTCCGCGGGGCCGTCGGATCCCCCTCGGGGGTGTCCGGACGTGGCTGATCCAGTGATTCCGCGCTCATTGGGCCCCACTATGCAGGCGTATATCCCTATTTAGGGGCATGCCGCGCCGCGTGTGGCCCAGGCCACTCATGGGCATAGGAGGATCCTCCGGATAAGCTCATGGCGGCGCGACTGCACTGTTCGATAGCAAGGGAATAGCAAGGTGACGGACGGAGCAGTAACTGAGACCGCGCGCGTGCTCATCGCCGCGGACAAATTCAAGGGCTCGCTCACGGCCGTGCAGGTCGCGGAACGGGTCACGGCCGGCCTCCGCAGGGCCGTACCGGACGTGGAGATCGAGACCCTCCCCGTCGCGGACGGCGGCGACGGAACGGTCGCGGCAGCGGTGGCGGCCGGTTTCGAACGCCGGGAGGTACGGGTCACCGGACCCCTCGGTGACCAGGTCACGGCCGCTTTCGCGCTGCGCGGGGGCACCGCGGTGGTCGAGATGGCGGAGGCCTCCGGGCTGCAGCTGCTGCCGGCGGGCACCTTCGCCGCGCTGACCGCGACCACGTACGGCTCGGGCGAGCTCCTCAAGGCCGCGCTGGACGCGGGCGCGCGCACGATCGTCTTCGGCGTGGGCGGCAGCGCCACCACCGACGGCGGAGCCGGCATGCTGGCCGCGCTCGGCGCGGTGTTCCTGGATGCGAACGGCGAACCGGTCGGTCCGGGCGGCGGCGCGCTGGCCGAGCTGGCCTCGGCCGACCTGTCCGGCGTCGACGCGCGCTTCGCGGAGGTGGAGTTCGTCCTCGCGAGCGACGTGGACAACCCGCTGACCGGCCCGAAGGGCTGCGCCGCGGTCTACGGCCCGCAGAAGGGGGCGTCGCCCGAGGACGTGGCGACGCTCGACGCGGCGCTGGCGCACTTCGCGGTGGTGCTGGAGAAGTCGATCGGCACGAAGGCCGCCGAGTGCGCGGTGCTCCCGGGTGCGGGTGGCGCGGGAGGCATCGGCTACGGAGCCCTGCTGCTCGGTGCGACGTTCCGTCCCGGCATCGAGCTGATGCTGGAGGTGCTGGGCTTCGCCCCCGCGCTGGAGCGGGCCACGCTGGTCATCACCGGTGAGGGCTCCCTGGACGAGCAGACCCTGCACGGCAAGGCACCCGCGGGCGTCGCGGCCGCGGCGCGGGCCGCGGGCAAGCCGGTGGTGGCGGTCTGCGGTCGGCTGCTGCTGACCCAGGAGGCCCTGGAGGGGGCCGGCATCCGCAAGGCCTACCCGCTCACGGACCTGGAGCCCGACCCGGCCAAGTCCATCCCGGGCGCGGGCCCCCTGCTGGAGCAGGTCGCCGCGAACATCGCCGCCGACGTCCTCTGACGCGGCCGCCTCCTTCGAGGGCCCCGACCCCCTTGTCCCGGGGGCGGGGCCCTCAGCCTTTCCGGCTCCGCCGACCCGACCCTGCCTCGCCGACCCGGCCTCCCCGGCGCTTGAGCAGGGGGCACCCCCCAGCGGTAGCCGGGGGAGGGGTCCGGGCCGAGCGCGGTGCCCGGCGGAGCCGTCCCGGACCCCGCGCCTCGAACGCCGGCGAGGCCGAGACGGCTACGCCGGCAGGAGGTCGGCCGTGGTGACCACGCGGGCGAAGCCGCCGCCCTGGAGGTTCACCGCGGTGGCGGTGGCGAGCTCGTCCGCCGTCAGGGCGAGTCCCGCCGGTCCGGCGAGGTCGAAGGTGTGGGTGGCGTCGAGCGGGACGAGCACGTCGTAGCCCAGGTTCCCCGCCATGCGGGCCGTGGTCTCGACGCACATGTTGGTCTGGATGCCGACCAGCACCAGCTGGCCGATGCCCTGGGCCGTCAGCCAGTCGGCCAGGTCCGGGGTGCCGTAGAAGGACGAGTTCACGGTCTTGGTGATCACCAGGGCCCCCTGGCTCCGCTTCTCGACCAGGTCCTTGAAGGCGTGGCCGGGGTGGTCGGCGGCGAGCACGGAGCCGGGCTGCACGGAGGCGTGCCGGACCAGGACCACCGGGCGGCCGGCCGCCTGCCAGGCATCCATCAGCGCCGCGATGTTGTCCTCCGCCGCCGGATTGTTGCGGGGCCCCCAGAAGGACTCCTCGTCGAAGCCCTTCTGTACGTCGATGACCAGCAGGGCACTGTTGGGGGCGATCTCGATCGCGGTCGTTGTCATGGCTCCATGCTGTCCGCCGGGCCGCGGGCCCGACAGCGGCCGCGGCGCCCCGTACCGATGAGATCCTGCCAGCCTGGCAGTTCCGGCCCGGCTGGCAGACTGACCGGATGCGCCGTGTCGCGATCGTCGTCCAGCCCGGTATCCGCAGCTTCGACCTCGCCGTCATCACCGAGGTCTGGGGCCCCGACCGCAGCCGCGCCGGGGTGCCCGGCTTCGAGCTGCGCCGGTGCGCCGTGGAGCCCGGACCGATCCCGCTGCCCGGCGGGCTGACCCTCTCCCCCGACCGCGGGTTGGACTGGCTGGCCACGGCGGACCTGGTCGTCGTACCGGCGCTGGCCGAGCCGGCCGATCCGACGCCCGAGCCGGTCCTCGCCGCCCTGCGCGCGGCGCACGCCCGGGGCGTGCCGGTCGCCGCCCTGTGCGCCGGGGCGTTCATCCTGGCGGAGGCCGGTCTGCTGGAGGGCCGCCGGGCGGTCACCCACTGGTGGCTGGCCCCGCAGCTCGCCGACCGCTACCCCGGGATCGTGGTGGAGGACGCCCCGCTCTACGTCGAGGACGGCGGGCTGTGGACCTCCGCCGGGGTGGCCTCCGGGATCGACCTGTGTCTGCACCTGGTCCGGGAGGCGCACGGCGCCGAGGCCGCCGCCGCCATCGCCCGCTCCATGGTGACGGGCCCCTTCCGCACCGGGGACCACGCCCAGTACCTGGACCGGCCCGTCCCGGCCGCGGACCGGACCGCCGAGGCGCTGGCCGCCGTACGGGAGCGCGCCCTGCGCTCGCTGCACGAACCCGTGTCCGTGGCCACCATGGCAGGCTGGGCCGGGATGTCCCCGCGTTCCTTCGCCCGGCACTTCGCCGCGGCCACCGGCACCACCCCGCACCGGTGGCTGCTGGGCCACCGGCTGGACGCGGCGCGCAAGCTGCTCGAACGCACCGACCATCCGGTGCCGGAGGTGGCCCGCCGGGCCGGTTTCGCCAGCGAGGTCACCTTCCGCCAGCACTTCACCGCGTACGTCGGCCTCGGCCCCCGCGCGTACCGTGCGGCATCCTCCGCACCGGCAGCCGCACCAAACCCCTCGGACAATGTTAGAAAGGGCTCATGACCGGACGTTTTGGTCGCCAGCCGACCGGGTGGGGCTCGCGCCTGTTCGCGCGGGCGGCCCGGTGGGCGCACAGCGTCGCCGGTCAGGTCTTCGCCCTCCAGGCGGTGATCGTGGTCCTGCTGATCGCCGCCGCCGCGGCGGCCCTGGTGTTCCAGGCCCGGTACGACAGCGAGCGCGACGCCCGCCACCGCTCCCTCGCAGCGGCAGAGGCCTTCGCGCACTCCCCCGGACTCGCGGCGGCGCTGAGCGCGGCGAATCCGACGGCGGTGCTCCAGCCCCTGGCCGAGGACGCCCGCCGGGGCTCCGGCGTCGACTTCATCGCCGTCATGAACACCGCCGGGGTCCGCTACACCGACTCGCGGCCCGAGCTGATCGGCCGGCGGGCCACCGGTGACCTCAGCCGCGCCCTCGCCGGGGTCGCCTTCACCGAGACCTTCAGGGGCGAGCCGAGCGACGCCGTCCGGGCCATCGTCCCGGTACGGAACGCCGACGGCACCATCGTCGGCCTGGTCGGTACCGGCATAGACGTCGAGAACGTCGCCCAGGTGGTGGAGGGCCAGCTCCCGCTCCTGCTCGGCGCCGCGGCGGGTGCCCTGCTGCTCGGCACCGGCGGCGCCGCCCTGGTCAGCGGCCGGCTGCGGCGCCAGACCCGCGGCCTGGGCGCCGCCGAGATGACCCGGATCAATGAGCACCACGAGGCCGTCCTGCACGCCGTGCGCGAGGGTGTCGTCATCATCAGCGCCGACCAGCGGCTCGTCCTGGCCAACGACGAGGCCCGCCGGCTCCTGGCCCTGCCGCCCGAGGCCGAGGGCCGGCCCGTCGACGACCTCGGCCTCGATCCGCGCACCGTGGAGCTGCTCGCCTCCGGCCGGGTCGTGACGGACCACGTGCACCTGGCGGGCGACCGGCTGCTCGCGGTCAACGTACGGCCCACCAAGCAGTACCGGGGCATGTCCACGGGCAGTGTGGTGACCCTGCGCGACTCCACGGAGCTCGCGGCGCTCTCCGGCCGCGCCGAGGTGGCGCGCGGCCGGCTCCAGCTGCTGTACGACGCCGGTGTGCGGATCGGTACGACCCTGGACGTGGTGCGGACGGCCGAGGAGCTGTCGGAGGTCGCAGTCCCCCGGTTCGCGGACTTCGTCACGGTGGAGCTGCTGGAGCCGGTGCTGCGCGGTGACGAGCCGTCGATGGTCACCGGCGTCTACACCGAGATGCGCCGGGCGGCGATCACCGGCGTCCGCACCGATTCGCCGCTGCAGCCGGTGGGCGACATCATCCGCTTCGTCGTGCCGACGGCCCCGATGGCGGCGGCCCTGGACGCGGGGCACGCGGTGCTCGCGCCGGATCTGAACGCGGCCATGGGCTGGCGGGCCCAGGATGCCCAGGGCACCCGCGTGGCCCTCGACTACGGGCTGCACTCGCTGATCTCCGTACCGCTGCGGGCCCGCGGCGTGGTGCTGGGCATGGCCAACTTCTGGCGGGCCGACACCCCGGAGGCCTTCGACGAGGAGGACCGTTCCTTCGCGGCGGAACTGGGTGCGCGCGCTGCCGTCTCCATCGACAACGCCCGCCGGTTCACGCGCGAGCACGCGATGGCCGTGACGCTCCAGCGCAGCCTGCTGCCCCGGGTGCTGCCCGCCCAGAACGCCGTGAACGTGGCCTACCGCTACCTGCCCGCGACGGCGGGGGTGGGCGGGGACTGGTTCGACGTGATCCCGCTGCCGGGCGGCCGGGTGGCCCTGGTCGTCGGCGACGTCGTCGGGCACGGGGTGCACGCCGCGGCCACCATGGGCCGGCTGCGGACCGCGGTGCACAACTTCTCCACCCTGGACCTGCCGCCCGACGAGCTGCTCGGGCACCTGGACGAGCTGATCAACCGGATCGACCAGAACGAGACCGGGAGCGGGATCGCGGGGTGGGACGGGGACGGGGACGCGAGCCCGGGCGGGGAGGCGGACGAGGAGGGTTCGGACGGGTCGGCCGAGCCGGCCGGGGTCACCGGTGCCACGTGCCTCTACGCGGTCTACGACTCGGTCTCCGGGCGGTGTCTGATGGCGAGCGCCGGCCACCCCGGGCCCGCGCTGATCCGCCCCGGCGGGGAGGTCGAGTTCCCCGAGCTGCCGGCCGGGCTGCCCCTGGGCGTCGGCGGCATGCCCTTCGAGGCCGCCGAGTTCCTGCTTCCCGAGGACAGTCGCCTGGTGCTGTTCACCGACGGCCTGGTGGAGGACCGCGACCGGGACTTCGACGCCGGTCTGCGACTGTTGGGCGAGACGCTGGACCGGCCCGGCCGCAGCCCCGACCAGGCCTGCTCGGACGTGCTCGCCGCCATGCTGTTCCCGGTGCCGGGCGACGACATCGCCCTGCTGATCGCCGACACCCGGCGGCTGGAGGCCGACCGGATCGCCGAGTGGGAGGTGCCCGGCGAGCCCTCGGCCGTCTCGCGGGTGCGCAACGCGGGCGCGGCGCAGCTCGCCGCGTGGGGGCTGGAGGACATCTCGTTCAACACCGAGCTGATCCTCAGCGAGCTGATCACCAACGCCATCCGGTACGGGAGCGCGCCCGTGCGGGTGCGTCTGCTGCGCGACCGCAGCCTGATCTGCGAGGTCTCCGACGGCAGCAGCACCTCCCCGCACCTGCGGTACGCGGCCACCACCGACGAGGGCGGCCGCGGGCTGTTCCTCGTCGCCCAGTACTCCGACCGGTGGGGCACCCGCTACACCGATCGCGGCAAGGTCATCTGGGCCGAGCTGCCGCTGACCGGGGGTACGGAGGCGCAGGCGGCCGCGCCGCTGGACCTGGACGCGCTGGAGGACCTGGCCTGGTGAGCCGGACACCGTCCGGGGTCCCCGGGGTTCACGGGGTTCACGTCTGCCGGGCGCGGGCCAGCAGCACGGCCACGTCGTCCTGCTGGGCGGCGGGCAGGAGCAGCCGAAGGATCCCGTCGCACAGTTCCTCCAGGGGCTGCTCCACGCTGCTCAGGGCCCCGGCCAGCTGACTCATCCCCTCGTCGAGGTCGCGGTCGCGGGCCTCGATCAGCCCGTCGGTGTAGAGCACGAGCAGGCTGCCGGGGGGCAGCCGTACCTCCTCCGTTCGGAAGTCCTGCCCGCCCGCGCCCAGCGGGGTCCCGGGCGGGCCGTCGAGGAAGCTGATGCTGCCTTCGGGGGTGACCACGGCGGGCGGCGGGTGGCCGGCGCGGGCGATGACGCAGACGCCGGAGGCCGCGTCGTGGACGGCGTACACACAGGTGGCCATCTCGTCCTCGCCCAGATCGGCCACGACGGCGTCGAGCGAGCGGAGCATCTGCGCCGGGGGGACGTCGTGGCGCGCGAGGGTCCGCACCGCCGTCCGCAGCTGCCCCATGACTGCCGCGGCGTGGATCCCGTGGCCCATGACGTCCCCGATGACCAGCCCGGTCCGGCCGCGGGGCAGCGGGATGGCGTCGAACCAGTCCCCGCCGACGTCGTGGTCGCTGGCGGGCAGGTAGCGGCCGGTCAGCTCGAGGCCGGGGACCTCGGGCAGCGCGCTGTTGGTGAGGCTGCGCTGGAGGGTCAGGGCGGCCTGGCGCTGGAGGGTGTACATGCGGGCGTTGTCGATGTTGAGGGCGGCGCGGGCGACGAGTTCGTCGACGAGGACGCAGTCCTGCTCGTCGAAGGGCTCCCGGTCGCGCGTCCGTGTGACGGCGACGGCGCCCAGCACCGTGCCGCGGGCGACGAGCGGGACCAGCCGGGCCGAGCCGAGCGTGGCGAGGTAGGTGCGCAGGGCCTCGGCGCGCGGGGAGGTGATCAGGGCGGGGATGTCGGCGAGGTAGAGGTTCATGGGCCGCCCGTCGGCGATGACCTGTTCGTAGGTGGTGCCCGTGGGGATCTGGAAGGTCTGGCCGGGGGCGAGTTTCGCGGTGGGGGCGGTCGGGTCGGGAAAGTGGGCCGCCAGCCGGCGCAGGACACCGCGCGTGGAGGCCGCCGCCACCGGGCCCTCGTCGGGGAGCAGGACCGCTTCGAGGAGCTGTACGTCGGCCGAGTCGGCGAGCTGCGGCACCAGCACGTCCACGATCTCCTGGGCGGTCTGGTGGAGGTCCAGGGTGGTACCGATGCGGGTGCCCGCCTCCGCGAGCAGGGCGAACCGGTGCCGGGCCCGTTCGGCGTCGGCCTGGGCCTGCTGGCCCTCGGTGATGTCGATGAGCGAGGCGATCACGCCGAGGGCCCGGCCGGAGCCGTCGAGCAGCGGGGCGTACGAGCAGGACCAGGTCCGGTCGTTCTCCGGGTCGGCGGGGGTCCGTCCGGTGCGGCGGACGTCGACGACGGCGGTGCCGCGCTCGAGGACCTGGCGCATGGTGGCCTCCAGCGCGACGGCGTTGACCCCGGGCACCACCTCGGTGAGCCGTTTTCCGAGGTGCTCGGCGGCGGAGACGCCGTTCATCCGGGCCAGTGCGTCGTTGACCCGCAGGAAGCGCAGGTCGGTGCCGAGGGTGGCGAGGCCGATGGGTGACTGGGTGAAGAGGCTCTGGAGGGCGGCGAGCGAGTCGCGCATGTGGAGCACCTCGGAGGTCTCCACGGCGATGAGCATGGCCCCCGTCCGGCCCTGCGGGTCGACGGCGGGGACGATCCACATCTCCATCGGAACGCGGTGGCCGTCGCGGTGGCGCACGGGCAGGGTGCCGACGACGGTCTCGCCCGACTGGACGCGCCGGGTCAGCCGGTCGGCGAGCTCGCGGTTGGCCTCGGGGACGAGCACGGCGCTGCCGGGGCGGCCGATGATGTCCTCGCGGCGGTGTCCGAGCAGGTCCTGGGCGGCCAGCGACCACTCCACGATGCGCCCGTCGGCGTCCTCCCTCCACAGGGCGATCGGCAGCAGCTCGCGGAGCACGCCCGCGTACCCGACGGCCGCCTCCGGCTGGTCCGGCACCTCGCTCGTCGACTGGTAAGTGTCCAACGCACCGACCTCACCCCGGGGGGCCTGATTCCTACCGATTCACCCTATCCGAGGCATGGGCGCGGGGCTCTGTGTCGGCCGGTCCCGGCGGAAGCGCGGGCCTGCGGGGGTCATACGACCACCACGTCGACGGAGGCCACGGGGTTGCAGCCGTAGCCGCGGGCGTTCCACGGGGCCCGCGGCGGCTGGGTGTCGCCGTGGGCGTCGGTGGCGCGGGACAGCAGCCGGTACGGTCCGGGCCGCTGCGGCGTCCACCGGTACGACCAGCCGCTCCAGCCGTAGGGGCCGGCCGCCGGTTCGAGGACGGCCGCCTGCCAGCCCCGCTCGTGGTGGCTGTCGTCCTCCTCGTACTCGGCCCGCACCTCGACGCTGCGCAGCGGTACTCCGCCGCCCGACCAGGCCCGGCCGCGGACGAGGGTCTCGTGGCCGCGGCGCACGGCCGTGTCCGGTTCGGGCTCGGTGATGAGCGACTTGACCCGCACGCTCGTCACGGGTCCCTCGGGGGTGCCGCGCGAGGCCACGTACATGTACTCGTCGGCCTGGAAGACGCCGGTGAACGGACGTGTCACGGCCCGGGCCCCGACCAGCCACTTCACGTCGGCGACCGCGTAGCGGCCGGGGACCACCAGCCGGACGGGCGCCCCGTGCTCGGGGGCGAGCGGCTCGCCGTTCATGCGGGTGACGAGGAGGGTGTCCGGGTGGAGGGCCACGGCAAGCGGGAGGCTGCGCTCGAAGGCCGTCCGGCGGCCGCGCACCGGGCCGGAGTCGGCTCCGGTGAAGACGATCTCCACGGCCTCGGGTCCGATCAGGGCCCGTGCGGCGAGGGCCCGGAAGGGCACCCCGGCGAAGCGGGCGCAGCCCACCGCCTGCTGGCTCCACGGCAGGCCCGGCGGGAGAGGTGTCATCAGGGAGCGGCCGTTGCCCGCGCACTCCACCACGACGTCGAGTTCCCGGTGCTCCATCGCGAGCAGCTCTTCGTGGCCGATGTCGAAGGGGGCGGCGGCTGCGCCGCCGATCCGCAGCCGCCAGCCGCCGGGTGCGGTCGGCGGGATGCCGAAGTGGTCGCGTACGAAGAAGGCCCCCGCGGGGGTGAGCGGCTCGGCCAGGGCGGCCGCCGGTGTCTGGGCGTTGTACGGGTCGGCGGTGACGGTTTCGGGCGCCCACACCGTGGCACCGGGCCCTCGGGCGGCGTGCGGAACGGGCCATGCGGTCATGGCAGCACCTTTCGTCGGGCTCGTGCCGGGCGCGACGCGGATTTCTTTACAGACTACGTCCGAACAAAGCCTTGACTGGGGGCGAATTGGGAGGAAACTCATCAATACACCGGATAACCGGAAAGAGCCGCACCTCCCTCTGGAGACGTCCTCAGGCCCGCGTGACCCTTGTCCAGGCTCTGGCCAGGCCCCCGGCAGCTCTTGTCGAACCAGGGGAGCCATCGGCGACGGCGGATGGCTCATGGAATCGACGGACTGCCGGGGACTGTCATGTCTCCGGACCGTGATGCCTCCGGACCGTGATGCCTCGGGCCGACCCCGACCGAACCGCGCTACGACAGGACGGCCGCGGCCGGTCCTGACTGCTGCCGCGGGAGCGTCCGGGGCGCCTCGGCCTCGCCGAGGACGCCCGCGATGCCCCGGGCGAGGCAGGGGATCCGGTGGGCGGGGATGCCCGCGATGTTGATCCGCCCCGAGGTGGTGCCGTAGATGGCGTACTGCCTGCGCAGCCGGAGCATCTGCGGCGAGCTCAGCGGCAGCATCGAGAACATCCCCTTCTGCCGGGCCAGCGAGCGGGCCTGCTCCGCGCAGCCGAGCGCGCCGAGGTGGGCGATCAGATCGGCCCGGTTGTCCATGATCCGGCCCCGCATGACGTCCAGCTCGGCCCGCCAGGCGGTGCGCAGCCCGTCGTCCTCCAGGATCGTGGTGACGACGGCCGCGCCGTGCTCGGGCGGCATCGAGTACAGGGTCCGGGCGGCGTTCTGCAGGGCGGTCTCGGCGTGCCGGACGGCCCGGGCCGAGGCGCCGAGCACGATGGCGCAGCCGACGCGGTCGCTGTAGAGGCCGAAGTTCTTGGAGCAGCTGACCGCGATCAGCATTTCCGGGACGCGCGCGGCCAGCATCCGCGTGGCCAGCAGGTCGGCCTCCAGGCCGTCGCCGAGCCCGTGGTAGGCGAGGTCGACGAAGGGCACCCAGCCGCCGCGGACGGCCGATTCGGCGAGCGCCTCCCAGTCGTCCAGCAGCGGGTCCACGCCCGTGGGGTTGTGGCAGCAGCCCTGGAGCAGGACGACGTCGTCGCGCTGCGCGTCCTGCAGTTCCCGCAGCACGCCGTCCGTGTCGAAGCCGCCCTCGGCGTCGCGCCAGCCGTACGTCCGCACGTTCAGCCCGGCGGCCTCCAGGATGGGCCGGTGGTTGACGTAGGCCGGGTCGCTGATCCACACCGTCGTCCCGGGGCGGGTGCGGCAGATCAGGTCGGCCAGCAGCCGCAGCGCTCCGGAGCCCGCGACGGTCTGGACGGCCGCGGCCCGGTCGGTGGGCCCGGCCGGGCCGAGCACGAGGCCGAGCAGGGAGCGGTTGAAGGCGGCGTTGCCGGAGAGCCCGCGGTACTCCTTGGAGTCGGAGCGCTCCGCCAGGCGGATCTCGGCCTCCCGCACGGCGGTCATGACGGGCGTGGTTCCCGTCTGGTCCCGGTAGACGCCGAGGACGAGGTTGAGGCGTTCGGGCCGCTCGTCGCCGCCGAACTCGTAGGTCAGGTCCCACAGCGGGTCGGTGGGCGGCGTGGGGAGGAGCTCAAGCATCTGCGGGAACCTTGGGTCGTGGGCGGCGGTTGGCGAGGACGACGCCGGCGGTGATGAGGGGTACGCCGACGAGTACGGCGAGGGTCGGTGTCTCACCCAGCAGCGGGACGGCGAGCAGGACGACGGCGACGGGGCTGAGGCTGCCCACGACGGAGCTGCGCTCGGCGCCGAGCCGGCGGATGGCGAAGGCGTACAGCAGGCCCGCGCACAGGCCGACCCCCAGCCCCTGCACGACGAGGAACAGCGCGATGTCGCTTCCCGCCGCGTGCGCGATGCCGGTCGGGAGCACCCCGGTGAGGACCAGGGCCCCGATCACGGCGAAGGAGGGCAGGCACAGCAGGCCGATCGAGCCGACGGGATCGAGGTCCACCTCCCGCAGTCCCACGGTGTAGAGGGCCCACAGTCCGCTGGCCACCAGGAGCGTGCCGGCGCCGGCGAGCACGTCGGTGTCCACCGGGACGACGTAGCGCCAGACGAGGGCGGCCACACCGGCCGCGATCAGCGCGAGCCCGACCGCCTGCGTTCCCCGGGGAACGCCGTGGCCGCGGCGGACCATGATCGCGGAGACGAACAGCGGGACCATGCCGGGGACGATGGAGCCGACGAAGGCCGCGGAGGTCAGGGCGCCGCCGTGCATCGCGGCCAGGAAGAAGGGCACCCCGGCGCCGCAGACGATCTTCACGGCGGGGCCCGGCCGCACGGCGGCGATGGCGCGACGGCGCCGCCACAGCGCGGGGAACAGGATGACGAGGGGGACGCCGAACCTCAGCAGCGCCGCGTCGGCGGGCAGCAGGGAGGAACCGCTCAGGGCCCGGGCGCTGAGCGCGAAGGCCGCCCAGATCGACACCGTCACCAGCAGGGCCAGCATGCCCTGGGCCTGCGGGGAGAGCCCGCGCCGGCCGGGGTGTCCGGCCTGCGGGCCCGCCGTTTCGTGAGGCAGGGTCGCCCGGGTGGTGTTCGTCGCGACCAAGGAAGTGCTCCAGCCTCTGGGACGCGGACCGATCCGGTCCGTGCGAGGGCAACGCTAGGGCTTCGGCCGGGGCAGCCGATTGCCAGTTCTGCCGCTCGGACATACGTTTGGGGCAGAATCTGCCAAGGAGTGACCATGGACGCAGTCGATCTGCAGATCATCAGGGAATTGCAGGCCGACGGCCGCCTGTCGAACCAGGACCTCGCCGACCGCGTCCGGCTGTCCCCGTCGCCCTGTCTGCGCCGGGTACGGCGGCTGGAGGAGGCGGGCCTGATCCGCGGCTACACGGCCATGGTCGACCAGGTCGCCTTCGGGCTCCCGGTCACCGTCTTCGTACGGATCCGCCTGGAGCGCCACACGGCGGAGGCGGTGCGGCTGTTCGAGGAGCACGTCGCGGTCATCGAGCACATCCAGGACTGCTACCTGATGGCGGGCAGCAGCGACTACCTGCTCCGGGTCGTCATCGAGGACCTCGAGGCCTACGAATCCCTGGTGCGCCACCGGATCCACGCCATCCCCGGAATCGCCTCGATCGAATCGAGCTTCGCCTTCGGCAGCGTCAAGCAGTCCCGGACCTACCCGCGGCCCGCCCCGGGCGCATCGGGTCGCCCGCCGCGCTGACGCTTCCGCCTACGCCTCAGCCGGAGGCGGCCACCGCGGCCTCGAAGACCTCGAACGCGGCGGCGTCGAAGAGCACGAACCGCACCTCCTGGACCTCGGTGCGGGCCTGACGCACCGTCTCCACCGCGATCCGCGCCCCGTCGTCCATCGGCCAGCCGTAGATGCCGGTGGAGATGGCCGGGAAGGCGACCGTACGGGCGCCCAGCTCGTCGGCGACCCGGAGCGATTCGCGGTAACAGGAGGCCAGCAGCCCGGAGCGGTCCTCGTCGCGCGACCAGACCGGGCCCACCGTGTGGATGACGTGCTCGGCGGCGAGCCTTCCGGCCGTGGTGGCGACGGCCCGGCCCGTCGGCAGGCCCTTGCCGTAGTGCGAACGCCGCAGGTCCTCGCAGGCCGCGAGGATCTCCGGCCCGCCGCGCCGGTGGATGGCGCCGTCGACCCCGCCGCCGCCGAGCAGCGAGGAGTTCGCCGCGTTGACGATGGCGTCCGCCTTCTCGGCGGTGATGTCCCCCTGGACCAGGACAATGCGCACCATCAGGAGTCCTTCCGCAGGTGGCGCCAGACCGCCTTGGCGGCGTTGTGCCCGGACATGCCGTGCACCCCCGGGCCCGGCGGGGTCGCCGAGGAGCAGAGGAAGACCGCCGGGTGGGCCGTCGTGTACGGGGTGAGGGAGATCCTGGGGCGCAGCAGGAGCTGGAGGCCCGCGGCGGATCCGCAGGCGATGTCCCCGCCCACGTAGTTGGGGTTGCGGGCGGCGAGCTGAGGCGGGCCGGCCGTGGCGCGGGCGAGGACCAGGTCGCGGAAGCCCGGGGCGAAGCGCTCCAGTTGGGATTCGACGGCTGCGGTGAGGTCGCCGTCCCAGCCTGCGGGGACGTGTCCGTACGCCCAGAACACGTGCTTGCCCTCGGGAGCCCGGCCGGGGTCGACCAGGCTGGGCTGCGCGGTGATGAGGAAGGGGTTGCGCGGGGCGCGGCCGCCCGAGGCGAGCTGCAGGGCGGCGTCGATGTCCCGGGCGCGCGGGCCGATCTGGACGGTGCCGGCCCGGCGCGGCTCCTCGGCCGTCCACGGAACCGGCCCGTCCAGCGCATAGTCGATCTTGAACACGGAGGCGCCGTACCGGTAGCCGTCGTACGCGCGTCCCAGGCGGGCGATCCGGGCCAGCGCGGTCGGCGAGGTGTCGAAGACGTAGGTGCGGGCGGGCGGGAGGTCGTCGAGCCGCTTGACCTCGAAGCCCGTGTGGATGGTCCCGCCGAGGTCGCGCAGGTAGGCGGCGAGCGCGTCGGAGACGGACTGCGAGCCGCCGCGCGGCATCGGCCAGCCGTTCGCGTGCGCGGCCAGCGCGAAGACCAGGCCGACGGCGCTGGTGGCGATCCCGTCGAGCGGTGCGATGACGTGCGCCACGAGGCCCGCGAACAGCGCCCGCGCCCGTTCGTCGCGGAAGCGGCTCAGGAGCCAGGTGGCGGGCGGCAGCCCGCTGAGCCCGAAACGGGCGAGCGTGAGCGGGTCCCTGGGCAGGGCGGTGCTCGGCAGCGACATGAAGTCCCGGGCCAGGGTGTCCCATTTGCCGAGGAACGGCCCGACCAGCCGCCGGTAGGCCCCCGCGTCGCGCGGCCCGAGGGAGGCCGCCGTCTCCGCGACCGAGTGCGACAGGACGGCGGCCGTGCCGTCGTCGAAGGGGTGCGCCATGGGCAGCGGGGCGTGCAGCCACTCCAGCCCGTAGCGCTTGAGCGGCATCGTGGCGAAGACCGGCGAACCGGCGCCGAGCGGGTGAACCGCCGAGCAGGGGTCGTGCCGGAAGCCGGGAAGGGTGAGCTCCTCGGTCCGGGCGCCGCCGCCGACCGTGTCGGCGGCTTCGAAGACGGCCACGGAGAAGCCACGCCGGGCCAGTTCGACAGCGGCCGTCAGCCCGTTCGGCCCCGCCCCCACCACGACCACATCGAGAATCGACGGCACTTGCGACTCCTTCGTTTCCGGCGGCGCCTGCACCACCAGGATATTCCGCCGCCCGGACCGCCCGGACCCGCTCCGCCCCGCTCCGACCCGACCGGACCCGCTCAGGCGCCCCGGAGCAGCTCCCGGATGCGTACGGCAGTGGCCTCGTCCCGCCCGACCGCGAAGGGCAGCGCATTGTCCCGGTCCACCCGGAAGGGGACCCCGTCGACCGTGCTCTGCGCCCCGCCGGCCTCGGCGACCAGCAGCAGTCCGGCCGCGTGGTCCCAGGCCGAGGGCCAGGTGAAGGCCAGGCCGTCCATCTCGCCGCGGGCCACCTTCAGGTACTCCAGACCCGCCGAGCCGCACGGCCGGGCCGCGACCCCGGGCACGTCGAGCCGGGCCAGGGTCCGCTTGTTCTCGTCGCTGGTGTAGAGCGGGTGGGCGATGGCGACCCGCAGCTCGGCGCCCGGCTCCGGCGAACCGCATTGGATCCGCTCGCCGTTGACGTACGCACCCTGCCCGCGCACGGCGGTGGCCAGCTCCTCGAGCGCCGGGGCGAAGGTCCAGGAGGCGAGGATCTCCCCGCGCAGCGCCAGTGCGACCAGGGTGCAGAAGGCGGGGTCGCCGTTCACGAACTGGCGGGTGCCGTCGACCGGGTCGACGATCCACACCGGGGCGTCGGCGCGCAGCGCCGCATACACCCCTGGGTCGGCGTGCACGGCCTCCTCGCCCACCACGGCGGAGCCGGGCAGCAGCCGCGTCAGGGCGGCCGTGAGGTGCTCCTCGGCCTTGCGGTCGGCCACGGTCACCAGGTCGTGGGGGCCGTTCTTCTCGTCGACCTCGTGCTCGGCGAGCTGCCTGAATCTGGGCATGATCTCGATCGCCGCCGCCTTGCGGACGGCCTCTTCCACATCGGACAGGCCATGGGCCAGGAACTCATCGATCATGCCTCCAGCAAAGCACGCCCGACCGACAAACCCCACCGCCAATTCCGGACGGGCACCCGGACACCGGGTGTCCGCCGGGTGAACCGCCCCGGGAATCCGGCAGGCGGGTACCGGGCTCCGGGCCCGGTACCCGCCTGCCTGCCTGCCGCCGGGCGGGCGAGGGGGTCAGTCGCGCAGCACCGGGATGATGTGCTGGCCGTACGCGTCGATCGTGGCCTCCCGCGCGTCGTGCATGTCGTAGACGGCGAACTGGTCCACCCCCAGGTCGCGCAGGGCCCGCAGCTTCTCGATGTGCGCCTCGGCCGGACCCAGCAGGCAGAACCGGTCGACGATCTCGTCGGGGACGAAGTCGGTGGACGGGTTCCCGGCCCGTCCGTGGTGGCTGTAGTCGTAGCCCTGCCGGGCCTTGATGTACTCGGTGAGCTCGTCGGGGACCATCGAGGAGTGCTCGCCGTAGCGGGTGACGAGGTCGGCGACGTGGTTGCCGACCATGCCGCCGAACCATCGGCACTGGTCACGGGCGTGGGCGAGGTCCTCGCCCACGTATGCGGGGGCCGCCACGCAGATGGTGATCGAGGCGGGATCGCGGCCGGCCTCCACGGCAGCCTGCCGGACGGCCTTGATCATCCACTCGGTGAGGTAGAGGTCCGCGAGCTGGAGGATGAACCCGTCGGCCTTCTCCCCCGCCAGGGCCAGCGCCTTCGGCCCGTACGCCGCCATCCACACGGGCAGCTTCCCGTCGCGGACCCACGGCAGGCGGACCGGGTTGCCGTCCACCAGGGCCTCGCGGCCCTCGGCCAGGTCCCGGATGACGTCGATGGCCTCGCCGAGCCGGGCCAGGGTGTTGGGCTTGCGTCCGGCGACCCGCATGGCCGAGTCCCCGCGTCCGATCCCGCAGACGGTGCGGTTGCCGTACATGTCGTTGAGGGTGGCGAAGGTGGAGGCGGTCACTTCCCAGGTGCGGGTGCCGGGGTTGGTGACCATGGGGCCGATGTGCAGCTTGCGGGTGTGTTCCAGGATCTGGCTGTAGATGACGAACGGCTCCTGCCACAGCACGGCGGAGTCGAAGGTCCAGCCGTAGCGGAAGCCGTTGCGCTCGGCGCGCTTCATGAGGCTGATGACCTGGGAGGCGGGCGGGTCGGTTTGCAGGACGAGGCCGAAGTCCATACGGGCGGCTCCTTGACGCTTTACAGGTACTGGCAGGTGGAACGGGGGATGAAGGCCCCGTGGCCGGCCCTGCCGGTGAATTCGCGCTGGTCGATGACGAGTTCGCCGCGGGAGAGCACGGTGTCGACGCGTCCGGTGATCCGCTTGCCCTCGTACGCCGAGTAGTCCACGTTCATGTGGTGGGTCTCGGCGGAGATGACCTGCTCGGCGTGCGGATCGTAGAGGACGATGTCGGCGTCGGATCCCGGCGCGATGGTGCCCTTCTGCGGGTAGAGGCCGAACATCCGGGCCGGGGTCGCGCAGGCGATCTCGATCCAGCGGCGGCGGCTGATGTGTCCGTCCAGGACGGCCTGGTGGAGGAGGTCCATGCGGTTCTCCACGCCCGGCAGCCCGTTGGGGATCTTGGAGAAGTCCCCGCGGCCCAGCTCCTTCTGGCCCCTGAAGCAGAAGGGGCAGTGGTCGGTGGAGACCACCTGGAGGTCATTGGTCCGCAGACCCCGCCACAGCGCCGCCTGGTGCTCACGGGGGCGCAGCGGGGTGGAGCAGACGTACTTGGCGCCCTGGAAGTCGGGCTCCTCCAGGTTGTCGGTGGACAGGAACAGGTACTGCGGGCAGGTCTCGCCGAAGACGGGCAGGCCCTTGTCGCGGGCGGCCGCCAGCTCGGCGACCGCCTCCTGCGCGGAGACGTGGACCACGTACAGCGGTGCGCCCGCGACCCGCGCCAGCTGGATCGCGCGGTGGGTGGCCTCGGCCTCCAGCAGCACCTTGCGGACCTCGCCGTGGTGGCGGGGGTCGGTCTCCCCGCGGGCGAGGGCCTGTTCGACGAGGACGTCGATGGCGATGCCGTTCTCGGCGTGCATCATGATCAGCCCGCCGTTGGCGGCGCCGCGCTGCATGGCCCGCAGGATCTGCCCGTCGTCGCTGTAGAAGACCCCGGGGTAGGCCATGAACAGCTTGAAGGAGGTGACCCCCTCGCCGACGAGGTGGTCCATCTCCTTGAGCGTTCTCTCGTTGACGTCCGAGAGGATCATGTGGAAGGCGTAGTCGACGGCGCAGTTGCCGTCGGCCTTGGCGTACCAGGTGTCGAGCCCTTCGCGCAGGGAGTGGCCCACGCTCTGCACGGCGAAGTCGACGATGGTGGTGGTGCCGCCCCAGGCGGCGGCTCTGGTACCGGTCTCGAAGGTGTCGGAGGCGGAGGTGCCGCCGAAGGGAAGTTCCATGTGGGTGTGCGCGTCGACCCCGCCCGGGATGACGTACTTCCCGGTCGCGTCGATCGTGCGGTCGACCGTCCAGGCCCCGGCGGCCGCCGAGCCGTGTGCGGCCAGCGCCGCCACGCGGCCGTCCTCGATCAGGACGTCCGCGTGCAGTTCGTCGGCGGCGGTGACGACGAGGCCGCCGCGGATCAGGGTGCGGATGCTCATGTGATCCCCCTACTGGATGCTGCGCAATGCCTGTTCGAGGATCTCGGCGCCCTCTTCCGCCTCGGCGACGGTGAGGGAGAGCGGCGGCGCGATGCGCAGCACGCTGGTGTTGTACCCGCCGCCCTTGCCGAGCAGCAGGCCGCCTTCGCGGGCCGCTTCCAGGACGGCGGCGGCCGCGTCCGGGTCGGCCTCGTCGGTGCCGGGCTTCGTGAGCTCCAGCCCGGCCATCAGTCCCCGGCCGCGGATCTCCCGTACGGCGGGCACGGTGGCGGCGATCCCGCGCAGCCGCTCCAGGAGCAGGCCGCCGACGCGGCGGGCATTGCCCTGGAGGTCGTGCTCCAGCAGGTAGGCGAGGTTGGCGACGCCGGCCGCCATGGTGACCGGGGAGCCGCCGAAGGTGGAGATGGAGTTGGAGTCCAGGCAGTTCATCACCTCGGCGCGGGCCACGACCCCGCCGATGGACATGCCGTTGCCGATGCCCTTGGCGAAGGTGAGGATGTCCGGCGGGCCGTTCTGGGCGTGCGCCTGCCAGCCCCAGAAGTTGTCGCCGGTGCGGCCCCAGCCGGTCTGCACCTCGTCGCTGATCCACAGGATGCCGTGGCGGTCCAGGACCTCGCGGAAGGCTCCGTAGAGGCCGTCGGGCGGGGAGGTGAAGCCGCCGACGCCCTGGATCGGTTCGGCGATGAGGGCGGCCACGCCCCCGCGGGCCTGGCCGAGGACGTCCTCGAGGTCCTCCACGGCGGCGGCGGTGAAGGCGGCGTCGTCCAGGTGGGCGAGGGGGCCACGGGTGCGCACCGCGCCCTGGACGTAGTACGTCTGCAGGGGCGAGAGGCTGGTCGGGGACCAGCCGCGGTTGCCGGTGATCGAGACGGTGGAGAAGGACCGGCCGTGGTAGCTGTTGCGCATCGCCAGGATCTGGTTGGAGCGGCGGTACGTCGTTGCGAGCAGCAGGGCGGTGTCGTTGGCCTCGGTGCCGGAGGTGGTGAAGAAGACCCGGGCGTCGGGGATGCCGGAGAGGGCGGCGACGCGCTCGGCCAGCTCGATCATGGGCCGGTTGAGGTACAGGGTGGAGGAGTGGATGATCCGTCCGGCCTGCTCGGACACGGCCTTGGTGACCTCGGGCAGGGCGTGGGCGGTCATCGTGGTGAGGATGCCGCCGAAGAAGTCGAGGTAGCGGTTGCCGTCGGCGTCCCAGACGTGGCGGCCTTCGCCGTGGGTGAGCTCGATGGGGTGCTTGTAGTAGAGCGCGAGCCAGTCGGGAAGGACGGTGCGGTGGCGGCTGTGGAGCGGGATCGGGTTGGTCACGGCTGTACGAGTCCTCCGTAGGCGTCGGGACGGCGGTCGCGGTAGAAGGCCCACTGGTCGCGGACCTCCTTGATCAGGTCGAAGTCGAGGTCCCTGACGAGGAGTTCCTCGTCCTTGCCGCTGGCGACCTCCCCGACGAACTGACCGCGCGGGTCCACGAAGTAGCTCGTGCCGTAGAAGTCGTTGTCGCCGTACTCCTCCTGGCCGACGCGGTTGATGGCGGCGATGAAGTACTCGTTGGCGACGGCGGAGGCCGGCT
Source organism: Streptomyces sp. NPDC054932 (assembly GCF_053610205.1). Classification (NCBI taxonomy): domain Bacteria; kingdom Bacillati; phylum Actinomycetota; class Actinomycetes; order Kitasatosporales; family Streptomycetaceae; genus Streptomyces; species Streptomyces sp. NPDC054932. Next base: position 94,595 of record NZ_JBSGXU010000006.1, read on the forward strand.
GCTCCAGCTGCCACAGGTACGCGGACAGGCCCCGGGAGGTGGCGGAGGGGTTGTAGACCAGCTGGGCTCCGGCCAGGCCCAGCTGGCGCCATCCCTCCGGGAAGTGGCGGTCGTAGCAGATGTAGACGCCGACCCGGCCGACGGCGGTGTCGAAGACGGGCCAGCCGAGGTTGCCCGGACGGAAGTAGTACTTCTCCCAGAAGCCTTTGACCTGGGGGATGTGGTGCTTGCGGTACTTGCCGAGGTAGCTGCCGTCGGCGTCGATGACGGCGGCGGTGTTGTAGTAGAAGCCCTCGCTCTCCAGCTCGAAGACCGGAACGACGATCACCATGCCGGTCTCGCGGGCGAGGTCCTGCATGCGGCGGACGGTCGGACCGTCGGGGACGGCCTCGGCCCAGCCGTAGTGCTCGGGCTCCTGGACCTGACAGAAGTAGGGGGCGTTGAAGACCTCTTGGAAGCCGATGATCTGCGCGCCCTGGGCGGCTGCCTGCCGGGCGTGCTCCTCGTGTTTGGCGATCATCGATTCGGTGTCTCCGGTCCAGGTGGCCTGGACCAGCGCGGCGCGGACGACTTGGGCCATGAGCTGCTCCTCGCGACGGGAACGCCGAGTTCTACGCACGTAGACGGAGTGCGTAGGGAGTAGAACGTAGGCCCCGTCACAGCGTGGGGCAAGACCGCCGTGCGCGGTTGGAGTAGTCGATCACGTTACGTCTCCCCGCGGTCGAATGCGGTCAGGAGACGGGCGGATCAGCACGGCTACGCACCGGCGATGCCTGCCACCCGCAGGGCGTGGACCAGGTCGCGGTGGCGGCTTCCGGGCAGCGCCCGGGCCGCTCGGAGCAGGCGCGGGGCGAACCACTGCGGATCGTGCCGGGCCAGGCCCGCCGCCTCCTCGGCGGTGCGCACCCGGACGAAGGCGCCGAGCAGGGCCTCGGCCTCCCGGATCCGGCCGGCCCCGCCGAGGGCGAGTGCCGCGTCCGCGACCTCGGCCGCGGGGCGGGCGACGCCCTGGCGGAGCAGGGCGTCGCAGTCGGCC